>CAYMRT010000021.1:0-1769 GCA_964392885.1 uncultured Desulfobacterales bacterium
AATGATAAGAGGAAACTCTATTCCAGTTGCCGGAAGCGCATTTGCCACATCTTCACCTAAGTATTTTGCATAAAATTCTATAGGTGTTGTACCGTCTATTGAGTAAACTCTGTTGGCTTCGACTCTGTCTATTTTATGCTCTAGCCCTATAGGAGACCAGTTGAAACTGTAATTATTTTGTACTGAGAGCTCTTTGGAATTGAGTGATACACCGACAGCACCTTGATACAGAATATTGGTACCTTCTGAGATAAATGTTCGTATAAAGTTTCCGTTGTCACCGGCCATACCACCTGCAACAATTACTTCATTATTGACAGATTCTATTCCCTTTAAATAATCTTCTCCATTGCTCGATGTACCATCAGAAAAAGTGATTATAAGCTTTGTATCAGGGGTTAAAAGTTTTTTTGCAAGTTCTACACCGTTTTGAAAGCTGTTGCCGGTATTGACAGAGGTACTTTTGATAGAGGTTTTTTCAAAAACTGAAATTGAGATGACTGTTTTTCTTGTTGATACATGGTGCTCTTGTATCTCTCCATCTGTGGTTGTACCTATGCAGACAGCCTTTGGCAATAATATAGTGAGCTCTTGTGTGATCCTTTGTAAGGTCTCTCCATCAGCGCCGCAAAAGATCTGGATAAGCAGATTCTCTTTAGATAAAAGATAAGTGACATCTATTGTTTTTGCTATTGAATCTGTACTAAGAATATAGTTATATGTTTTCACGTTTAAAGTTCTTTTTAATGAAAAATGTTTATTTTTGATACATTTAGTAACAAAGACAGCAAAATTATAGCATTACTTTACCTAATACTGAAATGCTACTTTAATGCTACTTTTTATCATTACAATAGTACAGAACAATTTTAAAAAAAGGATGAGATAATGTCATATAAGAAACCGGAGTTTAAAAAGCAGTACGAGAACTTTATAGGTGGAGAATGGGTTGAACCAGTAGACGGACGATACTTTGAGGCTACTTCTCCCATTGATAATCAGGTGATGAGTAAAGTGGCACAGTCAAACAAAAAGGATGTGCAACTTGCAGTTGATGCTGCATGGAAAGGGTTTGAAAGCTGGGGTAAAACATCTGTTGCTGAGAGAAGTGCTATTTTAAATAAAATTGCAGATAAAATGGAAGAAAATCTTGAAATGTTGGCGATTGCTGAGTCGTGGGATAACGGAAAAGCTGTTCGTGAAACACTTGCTGCAGATCTTCCTTTGGCGATCGATCATTTTAGATATTTTGCGAGTGTTATCCGTTCTGAATCAGGTACTGTTAGTGATCTTGATGCAAATACGGTCTCTCAGGAGATCCATGAACCTTTAGGTGTAGTAGGGCAGATTATACCTTGGAACTTTCCATTACTTATGGCGGCATGGAAACTTGCACCAGCTATGGCAGCAGGTAACTGTGTTGTCTTAAAACCTGCGGAACAAACACCGGTTTCAATTTTACTTATGATGGAAGTTATTCAAGATATAGTTCCAGCAGGTGTTATAAACATTATTAACGGTTTTGGACCAGAAGCAGGGAAACCGTTGGCACTTCATCCAGGCATAAAAAAGATCGGCTTTACCGGAGAGACAACGACAGGGAAACTTATTATGCAGTATGCTTCTGAAAATATCATTCCTGTTACACTTGAACTTGGTGGAAAATCTCCAAATATTTTCATGGAAAGTGTTATGGATAAAGATGATGCGTTCTTTGATAAGGCAATTGAGGGTCTCGTTCTTTTTGCATTTAACCAAGGAGAAGTGTG
>CAYMRT010000022.1:0-5162 GCA_964392885.1 uncultured Desulfobacterales bacterium
AAACCTCAGTCAAAAGAAAAATACAGTAAAAGCTCAGCTTACCCAGCAAGAGTTGTTAAATCTTATTGAAAAAGATACCCCAGTAAAGACGATTCTGGAGACTATTTCTTTAAGAGGTCGAAATTTAGTTGGAGATAAAAATTTTTTAAAAAAGTTAGAAAAACATGCTGCCCCTTATCCTATTATTCTTGCCATACGAGGTAAGCCTATATCTAAAGAAGAGGTTTTACGCCTGGCAGAGTTTGGTCTTAAAAAAGATACATATAAGGTTTTAGTTTCAATTACCGGTATAAAGGCAGAGAATCTTCCTCCATCTGAAGCCCTTAAGTTAATTAAAGCTGGAGTGCCTGAAGATATAGTTCGTCAATTTAAAAAGGGCCGGCAAATATCTGATCAAAAATCATCTCCTTTGAACAAAACTGGTAGAAATCAAGATGTTTTCGTTGAGCATATCCAGCTTAAAAAGGGTTCTTTTACCCATATAGGCAAAAAATTTTATGTTAAATGCCCTAAAGGATGGAGCCTTTTAAGAAAAATTGATGACGGAGATGTGGTTTATTACTTCACACCAGAAAAAAGCCCAAAAACAGAGCCAGATACATATTTTGCAATATATTTGGTACCGAGGCCAAAGGATGCAGAAGGATGGGTGAGTTCACCTGTTGAAATTCTTCAAAAGACAATTCAGGTTCAACTCATTGAGGAGCCAGGCCTTAAGGTTGTCTCAAAGCCAGAGAAAAGATCAATTTGCGGGTTAAAAGGAGCTGACGTCTCTTTTGAAGGAACCTTTAAGGATAAAAAAGGTCGATTTAAAGGTAAGTTATACGCCGCATTAGACGACGACAGCATGTATTTAATTGCAGCTGTAGCACCTGAAGGCTCTTATGAGAGGTACAAAAGAGATTTTAAATACATACTTTCAAATTCTGTACTTGGAAGGCATCAGCCCTCTTTAAGGGGAAAAAGTATAGATGCAAGTGAACTGGTTAAAAAATATAAAAAGTCAGTTGTTGTGGTAAATGCAACCACCGGTTTTAGGGGAGGTCAGGGCACTGGTTTCATTGTTAGTAAGGAAGGCTACATTCTTACCAACTGGCATGTTATTTGGGATGAGAAAAGAGCAAAGCCTCATGATGAAATATACGTATATTGGGATGATTCATTAAAGCTTCCAAGAAAAAGGGCAAAAGTTATCGGCTATGTTAGAAGAAGTAGTACGCAGGTAGTCTTTGGAGGTGTAGATGTTGCTTTATTGAAGATTGAACCGGGAGATTATAATCCTATTCCCCTAACGCCGGTTAGAGATGTTGAGCTTGGTGATGAGATTATTACACTTGGATATCCCAGGTCAGATATTGTTTCAGGCTATTCTTTGTTTGTCACAAAAGGAGTAGTTGTTCGCTTTAATAGAGACTTACAGGGCAATGTTGAGTCTATTTCGATAGATGCCAAAATAACTCATGGAAACAGCGGTGGGCCGTGTATAAGCCTGAAAACAGGCGGTGCCATAGGTATTACCACCGGCGGTATTGATATTGGATCAGTGGGGGAAGAAGGTGAGTCTTTAAATGACTTGGTAGGTTATAATTTTGTCTTTACCTCTGACAGTGCCGCCAAACAGTTTCCTCTTGTGTTAGAACTTGGCATAAAGGATGAGAAAAGCCTTACTTTTTTAGATTACTATGAGCTTTCTAAACTGTATTCGATTCCTGGCACTGGATATGCTGCTTTGAATTTAGCTGATAAGGCTCTTAAGCTTAATAAGAATGAATATTCTCTTACTCAAAAGGCCTTAGCTCTTGTTTTTGTGGCAACAAGTTCCCTCACTTATAATCCCAAGGATGCCTTAGATAAGATAAAAGAGGCTGTCTCTTTATTGAAAGAGGCCCTTACAATAAATTCTAAGTATCAAGAGGCCCTTAGTAATTTAGTGAACATCCTTTTGGAAATAGATAAAAAAGATGAAGCTGAAAAATATGCCAAAAGATATGTGTCTATATGGCCAAATGATTGGGAGTCACATTTACTTTTAGCCCAAATATATTTGGCAAAGGGCCAAAAAGAAGAGGCCAAAAGGGAATTGAATGAGTCTATAAAATTTGCAAGACATTTAATGCCCGAACCCTATATCTTGGCCGGATTTATAGCTTATGGAGAGAACAAGCCCGAAGAGGGAAGAAAATTTTTCAAAATTGCGTCTGAAATATTGCCAAGTTCGCTTGAGGCAAGAATGGGTGTGATAAGCTTTTATGAGTTAAAGAATGAGTGGAAAAGGGCTTTAAAAGGCTATGAAAAGCTTTTGGCAGACTTTCCAAGAAATCCTTTTATTTTCTACAGAATGGGTATTTGTCATAACAAGTTACACAATGAAGAAAAGGCCCTTTACTACTATGGTCAATCCCTTTCAAGCTTTAAAAAGAGGGGCATTATCCCTCCAGGAGATTTATTGCTGGAAATAGGAGATATTTGTCAGAAGAATTTTAAGAATCCAAGGGTAGCCATTAAATTTTATACTATGTTTCTTCTTTATCATTGGGAAGATGAAAACGCTATTAAAGTTCATGCAAAGCTTGCAACATTAATAAATAATCAAGGTGTTGCAACGGCCCATGTAAGAGCAGCTTATGCAATGGCTAAAATGACAGGGCAAAAATTTGAGGCTCAGAATTTTCAATATAAGGATCTTTCTATTGAAGATATTGTATATATGCTTTCACAAAACTATCCGCCCCCTGTTGCAGCAAATCTCATATTGAATACCAGGTTAGATTTTCAAATAAGAAGCAAGAGCGATTTAGAAAAGATTATAAAAAAGTATAAGTTACCTTTTGTAGTATTAAAGGCTATATTAAAAGCAAATGATACGCAACAGGCACCAGTTAATAATGGCCAACCTAACAATCAAGCTCCCCCTGCTGTTAATCCTCCACTCGCACCTGAACCGATTCCTGGGCCCCAGCCTAATTTACCATCTGCTCCCAACGCATCTTCCTGGCTGATAGGTCAGTGGAGTGCCTCTCTCATGATCCCAGGGGCAGGATTATATCAGGAGAACATTACGCTTAATGCAGACGGGACATTTTTAGCTCAGTACATGCTTGGATATTACAGTGAAGTTGCACAGGGTAGGTGGAGCGTTGAAGGAAATGTCATTCATTTAAGAACAACACAAGGCGAGGATATTAACCGAATATTTAGAAAAATTGGGCCAAATGTTATTTCTGTTTTCTTAGATGAGATGCAAGCTTGGGTAACCTATAAAAAGATTCAATAGCCATGTTTAGAAAAATAAGTAATTGCAAAACCATGTCTTATCTTAAAAGAGTAAGTGTTTTGTTTTCAGTAATAGTATTAAGTCTCTTTGGTATCTCTAATGCAAGTGGTTTTGGAAAATTTATCCCTGAACTGCCAATCTCTGGCAAGCCATTTTCGCCTCCTGTTTTTATTAAACGGGGATTTGTTGCAATATATGATTCAAGTTACAAAAGGGTGCAGGGAGGACGAGAAAGTGTTTCAACCAGTATGAGTGTTTTTTTAGTAACTTATGCTGACGCAAAACGTGTAGTTGGTCAACTTATCATTATTCCAAATATAACAGGGTTAATTTCTGCCTATGATTTTGAAGAGCAAGGTAGAATGGGTTCATTTTTTATGAATCCTGAATTTTTAGTTTTTTTAAAGAAAAAACCATATACTTGGGTGGAAATATCTGGAAACACGGTTCATTTCAAAACCAATAACAGTGACAGCGTAATAACATATAATTCTAAAGGGCTGATGGTTAATGGCTCCATAACACGCAGTTTTTTCGGAGGAATAGAAAGATCAGTCATTTTATTGAAATGGAATGGATATGTTGAATTGCCTCCTCTGCCTCAAAAATTTCCACAAACAGTAGCAATGGATCATTATTACACTATTTCAACCATACTAACCTCTTGGACTGGAGCTCCCCAGGAAAATGTAATAGGGCAAGTACATATCGTTCCTGGCGAGTCAATAGGCCAAGTGATGAAATTCAGGCAAACATTTCAAGGAAATACATCAATGAATTTTCCTGAAACTAAAGAGCTTATTGGTTCCACGCTTCGGGGCCCTTTTTATATACATCCAGATTATTTAGCAACCTTAAAAACAGGGATGATTATAATGTCTATTCCAGCAGTGAATCTTTTTTATAAAGTAACAAATGTAGATAACAATATAGTGCGTATTGATAACTTTCATAATGGCAAGTCAGTTAATTATGCAATCTATCAGCGTGCAACAGGATTGTTGGTAATGCAAGTGACATCAGTTGATACGGGCGGTATTCCATTGACCATAATTTATAGACTGTCAAGATAATGAATCTGTAAAATACTATGATGGCAGATTCGGTTAAATGTCCAATAACAAATTCGCTAACAAAACAAGGTGATATTTTTTACTTACACGTTTCTAAGAAATTACAGCTAACCACTCATTTGTTTTTTGTAATAACCACTATTTTTCTAAATATATTGATTTTAGTTGGTGCCTTTTCCATTATCTTAGACATCGGAGACAGAATAACTGCTTTTTATTACATGGTATTTATAGTTTTAATGATTATTTTTATATTTTCATGTTTGTTAACAATTTTAGCATTTAAGCAGTTCTTTTTAATACGGAATATTCCAGTAAAGGATAACAGCATTTCATTTGCTAAAGATGCAATTAAAGCAATTAGGATATTAAAAAATACGAGAAATTGGGGCGAATTTTATAGCCTGAATATTATTTTAAATAAAGATGGTAAATCCATGGAGTTATCTTTGCCAATAAAACCATCTACTTCCAAAGAAGAGGCTGAGCAAATTGCTAAGGAGCTTGTAGATTTTTTTGGTGGCGGTATTCCGATTAAATTTATAAAATTTAAATATTCTGATATTTTCAATTTGATTTTTTCTAAGAAAAGTTAAATAAATTTAATATGCTTAAATAAAGAAGTAAGCGTTAAGACAGCAATAAATTAATTTTTTTTGTACTTATCGTTTGCTTGTCGCCCCTTTAGGATTAAAAAGAGATGTTTTGAGCTCAAACAGCAGCTGTTATATTAATCTTTTGCTGAAGTGTTATGTTTATTAAAGGCTCCTTCCTGTTCTTTAAGATGTGCAAGAGCCAGAGCTTGAAATACTGAA
>CAYMRT010000023.1:0-5634 GCA_964392885.1 uncultured Desulfobacterales bacterium
GGGATAAATTATGATTGGAGTGGTGGTGGCTGCCCATGGTAGCTTAGCTCAAGAACTTGTTCAAACAACAAATTTTATAGTTGGTAATCAGGAGAATTTGATTGCTTTAACCATTGATCCCTCTAGATCTGTTGATGAGATGAAAGGTGATATAAAAAAGGCCATAAAACAAGTTGACCAAGGGCATGGCGTTTTAATACTTACTGATATGTTTGGTGGTACACCAGCCAATATGAGTCTGAGTTTTTTAGAAGATGGTAAGATTGAAGTGATAACTGGAGTGAATCTTCCTATGTTGATTAGGCTTTCTCAATGTAGAGATAACAATATGAGTTTTAATGAAACAGCTAAATCTATTGTGGAATATGCTAGAAAGAGCATAAACCAGGCTACGCAAATTTTAAAACGATAAAGAAAGTGTTTGCTGTAAAGGTTTATTGAAAAATTTTCTGCTAAAAAAAGCATGCGAAGAAGATCTTAAAGATATCTTTTCTATAGAAAAGACAGTTCAGATAGAACCCTGGTCAGAAAAATCCATCTTAGAGTCGTTAAAAGCTAAAAATTCTACCTTTTGGTGTTTGGTTAGAAAGAGAGATAGGCTTCTTATTGGATATGTCTGTTTTAGGATAGTTTTAGATGAGCTTTATATCCTCAATATTGCCATTTCTAAAAAGTGGCAACGCAAAGGCCTAGGAACAAGGATTATGAGGTATTTATGTAAATATGCTACTTTAAAAAAGATAGATAGAATAGTTTTAGATGTCCATAAATCAAATAGTCAGGCAGTTTTATTTTATCTTAAATATGGCTTTAAGTTTGCAATAGATCCAAAGAAGTTTAAAGGTCTTCATTATATTATGGAGTTAAAAATAACTAATTAAAGATAGGGAGGTGGCTATGGCTATCAAGGTTGGAATAAATGGTTTTGGCAGGATTGGAAGAAATGTCTTTAGGGCCTCAAAATTATATCCAGAATTTCAAGAAATAGAGATAGTTGCTGTCAACGATTTGACTGAGCCAAATGTAATGGCACATTTGTTAAAATACGACTCAGTAATGGGTAAATTTGAGGTGGAAATTGAAGTTGTAGATGAAGGGATAGTTGTTGATGGTAAGCTTATAAGGGTGAGTGATGCGAGAGAACCCAGTTCTATCCCTTGGTCAGAGACAGGTGTAGAATATGTTATTGAAGCTACAGGAAGATTTCGAGATGCTGCTTTGGCTGCAGGTCATCTTGAGGCTGGTGCCCAAAAGGTTATTATTTCTGCCCCTGCAAAAGGAGAAGATATAACTATTGTAATGGGCGTAAATGAAGATGATTATGATCCTATAAATCATAATATTATTTCAAACGCTTCATGTACTACAAATTGTTTGGCACCTGTTGCAAAGGTGATAATGGATAGATTCGGCATTGTAAGAGGACTTGTTACTACAGTTCATGCTTACACTAACGATCAAAGGCTTCTTGACCTTCCTCATACGGATTTAAGAAGAGCAAGGGCTGCTGCTGTAAATATGATTCCGACAAAGACAGGTGCTGCTGCTGCAGTTAGCAAGGTGATTCCTGAGCTTAAAGGAAAGTTTGATGGTTTGGCAGTAAGAGTACCTACACCAAATGTTTCACTGGTCGATTTAGTAGTAGAAGTAGAGAAAGATGCCACAGTTCCTGAAGTTAATGAGGCATTAAAGGCTGCTACTAATAAATTTTTAGGTTATACGGAAGAGCCTCTTGTTTCCACTGACTTTATAAAAGATCCTCATTCGTCTATTGTAGATGGGCTTTGTACCAGAGTTATTGATAATAGACTTATAAAAATCATGTCTTGGTATGACAATGAGTGGGGTTATTCAAATAGGCTTTTAGATCTAATACTTCACATGGAGGCAAATAAGGCAATTTAGCTATGACAGGATTAATTGCAGAATCAAAGGCTTTAAAGAGCAATCTTAAAGAAACACAGGTTAAGCAGGTTGAAATTGATAAAAAATATGAGGTGCTAAGAGAGGCTGTTAAAAATTATAAAGGTGTTCTAAGGCAAACAGATTCACTGTTGTTCGAATTGCACCATCCTTACAAAAATTGGGCTGCTATTGTTTTTGACCTTCGCTCATATGCCCTTAAGAATTTCAATACCTATGTTAGATCAGATTATGGTGTTGATGCCTGTAAGGTCCTTCTTGATACTTTTTTAAAGATAATAGAGGAGGCACCTAGGCAGAAAGAAAAAAGGAGGGCAGCAGATGGCCTGTTGGCCTATATGGAAAAGATCGTAAGGGTTTGTGATGACAAAACACTTTGGGGGCTAGTGCCTTCTCTTACAGAAATATTTAGGCATTTGGCAGCAGTGCCTCCTGATATTACAAGGGCTCTTAGTACCAGTTTTCATCCATTGGCAAGGGTAGTTAAGCAGCTTGCCAATAGATTGCCTGAAAATGATTATACAAAAGAGCTTTGGAACTGGTGTAAGGCATTGCTAGTTAACGTACGGAGGGTTACTTTTAACTATTGGTTAAGTCTTGACGGACCTCAAAAGTGGTTAAGAGCAAGTCTAAAACAATACGGGCTTTGGATTGAACCTAGCGACTTCCAAAAGATAATGGCCCTTCTTGAACCAGTAAGTCACAAGACCTTTGAACAATATCTTAAAGAGGTAGATAAAATTCAAAAAGAGATGCATGGTAAGGAGGCAGCCCTTGCCCTTGTAAATCTGCCTGGATATGTGGATATAGTTAAAAGGTATAAGGCAATTGCTCAGTCACTTGGGCAGATGCCATGCAGGTTGTCTTTTGAGCATAAAGATGGAAGAGTAGTTGATGGGATCTCTGTATATCTGCTCTTTTTATTTCACATGGTTGAAATGGAAGGGCTTAATATCATTCATGAAGAGATCCTAAGACAACTTAATAAAAATCTTCTCTGTTTAGTAAAAACTGCCGATTTTTATGAGCTTCGTCAGATAATCCCAAAAAGTTTTAAGCTTTTAAAACAACAAATTGGTCAATTCCCTCGTACCGCGCTTCAGTGTATTAATGCACTTGGTACAGAGATTTTGCAAAGGGATAATACCAGGTTAATAGAGTTATTTTTAGAAGAGGTCGTAAAGTTTGGTTTTCAAACGCCAAGTATTAAAGGTGTTGATACTGAATGGAATGTTCTTTCCAATCCTGCACATCTTCAAAATATACGGACATGGCTTGATCTTGTCTGCCAGAAACCAAAAGTTTGTAGTACGCTTCTTTCTGCATTAACTATTAATCTCCAACTTGGTGGAACTTGCATTAAAGATACAGATCTTTTTCAAAGAGATATAACAAAACTATTAAATAGCGATATAGAACCAATTTATAATTTGGTAAAAGAATTTGCTCGTTCTCTTCCTGTATATTTCAATGAAATTGGTGCAGAAGGGCTTTTAAGAGATGTTTCAACAGAGCTTGATGAGATTTGCAAAAGAAAAGATTTGCTTATTCATTTCCTCAGAAAACAGAGTCATGTGGAAAGTAACAACCTGATAGTAGATTTTATCGAGGCTATATTTTGTTTCTGGTATAGTAAGATTAAAGATGGCCTTGAGCCTTTTTTGCCTGAGGAAATATTAAAACAGATAGATTCTTATGGGCCATATGTTGATCATGTCCATAAGATTATCAGATACTTAGCCCATAAATTAAACTTAGAGCCTTTTGCAAGATCTGTTAGGAAATTCCTCTCTGTTACAGATGATGAGATTAAAGCCCTTATTGATGAGGTTCCAGATTGCCCAGAAAGAGAGAAACGAAGGGTTGAGCTTTTGATAAAGATGTACCGCCTGGAATATATGAAATATAATCTAGGCGTCCAAGAGATACGCTTTTATCTTGAAGAGGCCAAAAAATTTGGCTTTGATGGCATGGATAAGGTATTGGAGGTAATAGATGCAAAAGATAATGAATACGCCTTAGATATTATTTTAGATCAGCTTGAAAGGCTTAAGGCTATTATCCTTTCTAAAGAAAAGTTTGAAGCTCAAGAGGCCATATATCATAAAAGGCATATCGCAGCAGATATTCCATCAATGTATGGAAAGTATCATGAGCGCAAGTTTGATGCATTGGGCCTGACTTTTCGACTGGAAAATCTCGGAAATCTCTTTTTTGAAAGGCTTATTGCAGAGGTAGAGGTTCCATTTATTACAAGAAGTACCTTTGTTAACTTACTAAGACACTTAAAGCTACTTTGGCGTGCCGTACAACTCAATGGAGTTTATTCAAAAAAGTTTGCTACCTATCTCACTCTCCTTGAGAAATCGTTAGAAGTTAGGCGTTTTTCTTATACTCAATATCTAGATATTGTAAAAGGGCTTTCTGAAGGCGTAAAAGATATGATCTATGTTTACTATCTAAGCCCTCATGAAGACAATTTAAATAAGATTATAAGGCAACTGTGGCCTGACAAGCTTCTTGCAAAGTATAAGACGTCTTTATCTCCTAATGCACCTATTCAAGAAGTGATTCATCAAGTGTCAGAATCTTTTTTGAGAGGCCTTATATCATCTACATTTGGCTTGCAACATTTAGATAATTTTGTCGCTAGACTTTATCAGGTCCTTAGTAGCCAGAGGGAGTTTTTGTCTCCAAAAGAGCTTGATATGCTTCTTAGCTATGATCCAAAACAGGATCTTTGCTCCATTCATTCCCCTGATAAATCAACTGGTAATCTTATTCAACTGGGCAATAAGGGATATAATCTCATGTTGCTTGCCCAAGAGAAGATTCCTGTTCCTCCCGCAATTATCGTAACAACAGAAGTTTTTAGATATTATACACTCTTTTATAAGCTTCCTGCTGCATATAATAATTTTAGACGCCAGGTTCGAGAGGGAGTAAGAGAGATAGAGGAACGGTCTGGAAAGTATTTTGGAGACCCAACAAATCCTCTCCTTCTTTCTGTAAGAAGTGGAGCGGCAATTTCGATGCCAGGGATGATGTCAACTATTATTAATGTTGGCATGAATTTCAAGATAGCAGAAGGTCTTGCAAAAAAATATGGGAGTACTTGGTTTGCATGGGATAATTACAGAAGATTTATTCAGTCGTGGTCAATGTCTTTTGGCGTGGAAAGAGAAGTGTTTACCTCTCTTATGAAGAACCATAAGGCAAAATACGGAGTTGAAAAAAAACGCCAATTTACAGGCGAGCAAATGAAAGAGTTGGCGTTGGCCTATAGAGATGCTGTAGTGGCAAAAGGTATTGTAATTGAAGATGATCCTTTTGAACAGCTTTTGACTTCGATTCGTTTGGTTTTAAAATCGTGGGAGTCTGAAAAAGCTAAGGCTTATAGAGAAATTATGGAGATTTCAGATCATTGGGGTACTGCTGTTATTATACAGGCCATGACATATGGAAACTTATCTTTGTCATCAGGAACAGGGGTGCTTTTTACTGCTAACCCATATAAGAAGTTAGATAGAGTTGTTTTATGGGGAGATTATACTGCAGGAAATCAAGGCGAAGATATCGTAAGTGGGCTTGTGGCTACTAGCCCCATATCAGTTGAGCAAAGTGAAGAGCTTGGCCTTGATCCAAAAGAAAGCCTTGAGAAAAAGTTCCCTAATATATATCAACGACTTTTGAAGCTTGCCCGTTATCTAA
>CAYMRT010000024.1:0-1730 GCA_964392885.1 uncultured Desulfobacterales bacterium
AGCCTGTTATGGATGATATTAATCTTTACCGCATCATCCATACCTTCAACTACTTTGCCTAACAATCTACCGCCAGATTATATAAGCCACTTTTTAGAATATTTTATATTTGGCTTTTTACTGAATACTTGGATTTCAACAAAGGTAATCAAAAAAAAGCCAACTATTGCTATAATCTTATCAATGGTCATTTGCAGCTTATGTGGAATGATGGATGAATTTTATCAAAGCCTTATCCCAGGAAGAGTTTGTGACCCTAGAGACTGGGTTACAGATTCTATAGGGGGATCAATTGGAGCAATCTTTGCTTTTATATATTTAGGACTTTACAAAAATGCCAGATAATAGGATCTCTAGCCTTATTGCAGAGTTTAAAAGTTATTTAAAAGAGTGCAAAAACTTAGGCATAACCTATGTACCGCATGAAACAGTAAAAAAGCTAGAAGATATCTCTGAAAAAATCAAAAAAGCCCGTTTAGAAAAAAGATACAAAAATAAAATGGGGGACATTGAACAAATATCGAACCTTTCAGATTTAGAATATATGGTTTCGAACTGTACACTTTGCAGCCTTCATAAGAACAGAAAAAACTCTGTATTTGGAGAAGGTTCCAACGCCCCTATTTTGATGCTTATAGGTGAAGCACCCGGAAGAGAGGAAGACCTCACTGGAAGGCCTTTTGTAGGTAAATCTGGCGAACTTCTAACTAAAATGTTAAGGGCAATAAACATAGAAAGACAAGAAGTCTTTATTACAAGCGTTATAAAATGTCGTCCTCCTAGGAATAGGACCCCACTTGAAGATGAAATCAACTCTTGCATGCCTTATCTTATTAAACAAATAGAGCTTCTTAAGCCAAAACTTATTTTGTGCTTAGGTGCAACTGCTTCAAAGGTACTTCTTGGAGACAAAGGCCCTCTATCAAAAATAAGGGGGCGTTTTTTTGAGCTAGACGGGAAAAAGGTAATCGTGACTTATCATCCTGCTTTTTTATTAAGATTTGCTGGAGCAAAGCAGATAGAATTAAAAAGACAAGCCTGGCATGATCTTCAAGTACTTCAAAAAGAATATGAAAAAATTAAGAAGGCCTATAACAAATAATCTTTTTGTCTTTTTTCTATCTTTATTGGCGCTGTTTTTATGTCAACTTGATCTTTCTCTTTCTAAAAATAAAGACCAAAGAGAATTAGTGTTAAAAGGCCCCATATTTGAAATAACTATCAACTCAACTATAAATCCAGGTACATACGAACAACTTAAAAGGGCTATAAGTGTATGCCAAAAAGAACAGGCAAGCCTACTCTTAATACTCCTTGATACCCCAGGTGGGCTTATAACAAGCCTTAGGAAGATGGTGCAAGAAATCCTAAGCTCTCCTGTACCCATTTGTGTATTTGTTTATCCCCAAGGTGCCCAAGCTGCCTCGGCAGGTGCAATTTTGACCATTGCTGCTGATATTGCAGCCATGGCACCAGGAACAAACATTGGGGCCGCTCATCCTATTGACTTTTTGGGAGAAGTTGAAACAAATAGCACAATGGCTAAAAAGCTGGAAAATGACATGGCAGCTTTTGCCATCTCAATTGCCAAAAAAAGAGGTAGAAATACAGAATGGGCAGAAGAGGCTGTAAGAAAAAGCATTTCTCTTCCTGCTGATGTTGCACTTCAAAAAGGAATAATTGACTTTATAGCCACCGATGTAAAAGAGCTTCTTAAAAAAATTAAAGGA
>CAYMRT010000025.1:0-4934 GCA_964392885.1 uncultured Desulfobacterales bacterium
TCTTGCAAGCGCTTCAAGCCCTTGCGATCTAAGCTCCCATCTCTTTAATATCTTTCCATTTCTAGGATCCTTCAAAATCATTACTGTCTTAAACATCCCATTTTCTTTTTGAACTTCACCACTTACCAAAAAATCAGCCAACTCTAAACTGCTACCCAACTTATCTTCGTCTAAAATGAAACAGTCTATTCCTTCAGAAGAAAGACGAGTAAGCAGCATTTGAGTAAGAGCCTTGCCTACAAACGGCTTTGTAGAATTCTTTGTCTCTATCTCCTCTAATGCCACAAGAGACTTATCCAGTGCCAATAAAAAAGATGAGAAAAATAGGCAACAAAATACAACACCTGATAATATCAAATAAATTTTTTTCATAACCTATGCCGCCTTTTTTGATTTTGGCATAAGACCAAGCTTTTTCATTTTTTCTATAAGTGTGGTTCTATTCATCTTTAAAAGCTTTGCAGCTCTATTTTTAACCCCTCCTGTCCTTTCAAGGGCCTTTAAAATTAAATTCTTTTCAAGCTCAGAAACTGCCTGGCTCAGGCTCAAACCCTCTTCAGGAAAATCGAAAACTTTAGTAGGAGAAGATATAGTAATATTGCTGCTAACCTTTTCAATTATTGGCAATGGCAGATCCTCCTTCTTAATAACTTTTCCATTAGATAGTATAACAACCCTTTCTATTATATTTTCAAGCTCCCTTACATTGCCAGGCCAGTCGTAATTCATAAGGATTTCCATGGCTTCTTTGCTTATTGCTTCAACCTTTCTGCCTTTGCCTTGGGAATATTGCTTAAGAAAATGATTTGCCAACAAGGGGATATCGCTTCTTCTTTCTCTAAGAGGCGGCATTTTAATAGGTATAACATTTAGACGATAGAAAAGGTCTTCTCTAAATCGCCCCTCTTTTACTGCCTCTTCTAAATCAATATTTGTGGCTGCAACTATTCTAATATCAACAGAGATTGTCTTTACTCCGCCAACACGCTCAAATTTTCTTTCCTGAAGAACTCTAAGCAACTTTACCTGTAAAGAAGGGCTCATCTCACCAATTTCATCCAAAAAAATAGTACCCTTATTGGCAAGCTCAAATCTACCTATTCTAGTTTTTATTGCATGGGTAAACGCCCCTTTTTCATGACCAAAAAGCTCGCTTTCCAAAAGCTCTTCAGGAATAGCAGCACAGTTTACAGGAATAAAAGGCTTATCTCTTCTGTCACTGGCATAATGAATGGCATGGGCAATAAGTTCTTTTCCTGTTCCACTTTCACCAGTGATTAACACGGTGCTATCGGTATCTGCCACTTTCTCCACAAGGCGAAAAACCTCTTGCATAGCCTCACTTTGCCCAACAATATTTTTAAATCCATACCGACTTGAGAGTTCTTTTTTTAAGGTCTTGTTTTCTCTTTTTAGGTTCCTAAGCTCAAGAGCCTTGTCGATTAAAATAATTACTTCGTCTGGTTTGATGGGCTTACACAGATAATCATAAGCACCAATTTTAAGTGCTTCTACCGCCCCCTGAATTGTGCCATAACCGGTAATAATAATGCATATAGTTTCTGGAGAATGTTCAGTTACATAACGCAAAACATCCATGCCACTTTTTCTTGGCATACTAAGATCTGTAAGCACTATATCAAAAAAGCGATTGTCAAGCATCTCTATTGCCTCTTGACCATCGCTTGCACTCTCAACACAAAAGCCTTTGGTCTTTAAGACTTCAGCCATTGTATATCTAATATCAGGGGAATCATCCACAACCAGGACACACTCATTTCTCATACCCTACTCTCCTCACTCCTTAAGAAGGCAAAAACTTTAAATAAAATAACAAAACTTACCTCTTCAATTATGAGGATAATAAAAGGGAAAAATCATGTCAAATCTTTTGTGCCATTTTTTTGACATATTTTATATTAAAATTTTTAATAGCATCTTCATTCAAGATATCACTATAATTCAATTCTATGCCAAAGATATTTTTTAATAGATCTCTTAATTGCAATTTATTCCCCTGTTGAAAGATATTTTTTAAAAACAATAAAGCGTTGTTATTTAAAAACCATCTATTTCCAAAGTTATCTACAAGTATTCTTTTAAGAGAAAAAGACGCAAGAAAGGCCTCAAAATAGTCTAAACTATACATATCTGGCATCAAATCAAATAAATATGTCTCTTTGCCATAATAAAATCCTGTGTAATCTTTCATCTTTTTGGCATATAAATCTTGTCCCTTAGAAAATCTATTTTGTTTAAAATTTTCGTACTCTATAATTGTCTTTGATGCATATCTTCTGGCTAAAGTAAAAAGCTTCATCTTATGAATGTTATTTAAAAATTGAGCCAAATGGTCATCTAAATCTAACAACTCTGTTAAGAAAAAATAATCCATACTTATTAGTTGAAATAAGAAGGCATACGATTCACAAAGTGCAAAGGAGATATAAAAATCCTTATCTATTAATGATAACGTTGCAGGATTGTTTAAAAAAAACAGGGCATGACCAAGCTCATGCAAAAGACCTTCTAAATCTAAAAATCCATTTATAGGACAAACTATAATATGGATATCAGTAGGTATCTTAACAGGAACACAATAGGCTTGATCTTGGCCAGATTTACTAAAATGAATTTTTAACCAGTTTTCATTGGGAATTAAAATAGAAAATAATTTAAGAATTTTTTCTAAACACTGCCCTTTCTTAAACCTATTGTTTAAAAATTTATCTAAATATCTAAGACCTAAAAGAAAAATAGCATCATATCTAGTAGAAACCTCAAGTTCAATTGGTTCAGGAATAGTACTTAACCATCTTTTTATATTTTTAAAATATAAAGAAGAAGAGTCATTTAAAAAATTTAGCGCAAGTTTATAACCTCTTTTTAAATCTTCGCCTCTTTTGTCTTCTAAAAATGAAAAATAATTTTGATAGTGTAGCTCCTCTTTAACAACCCTTAAAGTCGCCTGCCAAGTTGAATGGCTAAAAGGAGCCAAAAACTTGCAAAGCGCAGAAGCTTCCCTTTCTAACTTGGCTCTTTTTTTATTGTTAGCTTGCCTTTGACACCACGAAATTATCTTTAAAAAAGGAATTTCTTCTTTATCAACTTGTGCCTTTGCCCCATTCATTAATTCATTTAAAATTGCTTGAACAGGCTCTACACTACTTCTTATAAAAAAATCCAGGGCGAAGAAATAGGCCCTTTTCCCTTTGGAATATTTTAAAAGTTTTTTTCTAAGGAGTTCTAATTCCTCTAAAAGTAACGGCTTAGGCTCTTTAAAGATGCTTTCTATCTTTAACTGAGCTGCCAAGTCCCGTTTTCTATTATAAATAGCAAGTTCATAAAGCCTGCTTAGTAATTGGCCCTGTCCCTTCATGAAAATGAGCCTTTAAGGGTCTTAAATTTAACTTGGGGAATTAAAACTAATTGAAATTGAATCATTATCTAAGCTTATAGTGGCAGGGATCTCTTTTGCACTTTCATTAGCAAGCAATAATCCAAGCACCACTAATCCCTTTCCTAAAACAGCGTATGAGTCTTTACCTAATTTATAACTATTTTCCACCTCTTGAACTGGATATGAAGAACCATTTATTTGAAATAAAAGTTTATTCTCAGTTTGAAGGGTATCTAAACTTACCTTTAGTATGGGATCATTCTTATCTTTTAATAATTCTATAGAACTAAAAAATATTCCATCTAATAAATCTCTTATGGCATATTCCTTTGCAATAATAACAGGGGAAGTATCAGGGAAATCAATGTCAAGCTCAACATTATGTTTAAAAAAAAGATCAGCTTTCCAAAACTCAACTGCTTCATTTAAAATTTGTGTTATTATGATTGGGCTTTCTTCATCTTCGCCATCTCCAACCATGATACGTGTGCCCATAAGCCTTACAAGGCCTGTAATTTTCGATATAATTTCATCAATCTGTTCAAGCCTTTCCAAAGCTTGCGTAATCTGTTCACTAGCTGCAAAAGATGCTGAATCTTCTAAGTTGGATTTGGCAGATCTAAGATCCATTAAAAGGAGCTCTAAGTTCATGGAAAGAACTTGAATAGGACCATTAAGATTATGCACTATTCCTTTTGTATTTTTCCCTATGATGGTATCTTTAAAAAAATCGAGGATTAAAGAAAGCTCTTTTGAAGCCTTTGTCATAATACCTCCCAAATATCTCTACATACCTACTCCCCTTAAACTTAATTTAATTTATACCTCTTTTTAAAGAGAAGAAAACAAGAAATTTAATTAAAGTAAGTCTTATAACTAAAAAGTCTTAAGAGAAGATCTCTGGATAGGCATTTAGAAAGGCGTTTACTACCATCGGATCAAACTGTGTACCTGCATTTTTTCTAATTTCATCAAGGGCAAATTGAGCTGTCTTTGCATCTCTATAAGGCCTTCTAGACGTTATGGCATCAAATGTATCTGCAACTGCTAAGATTCTACTAAGTTTAGGTATATCTTCGCCACTTAATCCATCTGGATATCCGCGTCCATCCCATCTTTCATGGTGATGCCTAATTACTGCAGTCTCTGTTTGAAGAAGACCTAAATGGCCAACGATTTCTGCTCCAATAACTGGATGGGTTTTGATAATCTCATATTCTTCATCAGTAAGTTTACCTGGTTTCATTAGAATCTGATCTCTTATGCCAATTTTACCAATGTCATGAAGATGACCTGCAAATGTAAGAGATTCTATTTCTCCATCACTACAGCCCATCTTTTTTGCAATCTCAACTGCAAGATCTGTAACCCTTTCTGAATGAAGTTTTGTATAAGGATCTTTTGCTTCGAGACTTCTAACTAATGCCCTGAGTGTGGCATGAAGATTCATAAAAAGGCTATCATATAAGAGTATGTTTTCAACAGTAAGGCTTGCCCTTTCAGACAAAAGGTGCAAAAGAAAAAGAGGTTCTTC
>CAYMRT010000026.1:0-3552 GCA_964392885.1 uncultured Desulfobacterales bacterium
ACGGTTCCACCCCTTTTGATAAACTTGTGTTTACCTTTGAGCTTGTTCCTGCTAGGGCATCAAAGGGGAAGGCATTAGATGAAATAATCGCCTTTGCAGAAGAAACCGCCAAACATAAAAAGATATGCGCTCTTTCAATTACAGATAATGCAGGCGGACACCCTGCCCTAACTCCCGAAGCATTAGGCACGGAAATAAAAGCATTAGGGATTGAACCGATTATTCACTTTTCATGCAAAGATAAGAATAGAAACAAGATTGAAAGTGAACTTTTCGAGTTAGACAGATCAGGATTAAATACCCTTTTAGTATTAACAGGAGATTATCCTCGTTATGGCTATAAAGGCCGTGCAAAACCAGTCTTTGACCTTGATTCGGTACTTGTACTTTCAATGATAAAAGAACTTGGGACTGGACTTGTAATTAATGAAAAGGCCCCTGGTGGAGGAGTAAAGCTTCCGCCAATGAATTTCTATTCTGGCTGTGTTGTTTCTCCTTTTAAGCGGACACAGCCAGAACAAATACAGCAATATATTAAATTAAAAAGAAAGATTAAGGCAGGAGCCCAATTTATAATAACTCAAATGGGCTACGATATAAGAAAGTTTCATGAACTTCGGCTCTTACTCGATCTTTTAAAAATCAATATACCTCTTCTTGGCACAGTCCTCATACCAAATAAACGCCTTGCAAGAATCCTTTTTAAAGAAATAATTCCTGGATGCACCATGCCTAAAAGGCTTTTAAAAGAGCTTGAAAATGCAAAAAATGAAAAAGAATTTTTTTTAAAAAAGGCTGCAAAACTTATCTCTTTATTATGCAACCTGGGCTTTCAAGGAATTCATTTAAGCGGTCCAGGACTTAAATATGAAGATGTTAATTATGTAATTGAACTTGCAAACAAATATAAAAGCTCCTGTCAAAACTATATTTCCGAATTTCTTTTCACAGAGGAATGGGATTCATTTATATTCAAACAAGATAAAACCAATAAGCTTAACCTGCCACAGCTTGACATTAGAAAAAAAGAAAAAAAGGCTAAGTTTTCACCTAGTTATTTAATAGGCATCCTAGTTCATAAGCTCTTTTTTGAACCTGAGAAATTTTTATACAACTTTTCTAAAAGAACAGCAAAGTTTATTGAGCAAAAGGGCCTTGAAAGTAATATTTCTTCTTTTGAATATTTTTTTAAAGAATTTTTATATGATTGTTATAGATGCGGGGATTGCTATCTTTCAGACATGGAGTTTTTATGCCCCCAGTCTCAATGTGCAAAAAGACTTGTAAATGGCCCATGTGGAGGAAGTATTAATGGTTGGTGTGAAGTTTGGCACAAAGAGAAAAGGTGCTTATATGTTAGGGCATTTAAAAGGGCCAGTATGGATGCTACAGTTTTATTCAAAGATGTTGAAATAAATCCTCCAAGAGATTGGGGGTTAGATAGAACATCTTCATGGCTCAACTTTTTTGCACAAAGGGATCATCACTTTATAAAAAAGGCTAAAAATGAAAATTAGACCCTGTATTGATCTACATCAAGGTAAGGTAAAGCAGATAGTTGGATCTACTCTTTCTGACAAAGACGAGTTAAGCCTTAAAGAAAATTTTGTTGCTGAAAAGCCTCCTTCTTATTTTGCAACCCTTTTTAAAAAACATAGATTAACAGGGGGCCATATAATAATGCTTGGTCCAAACAATGAAGAAGCAGCATTAGATGCATTAAGGGCCTGGCCCAAAGGTATGCAAATTGGTGGAGGAATAAATATAGATAACGCCAAATTTTGGCTTAAAAATGGGGCAACGCATGTGATTGTCACCTCTTTTGTATTTTATAATGGAGAACTTGATAAAAGTCGTCTTAAGGCACTTTCAAAACTTGTTGGTAAGAACCGTCTTGTTTTAGATCTAAGTTGCAGAAAAAAAGATGGAAAATATTATGTAGTAACAGACAGGTGGCAAAATTTTACCAAATTTGAGATAACTAAAGAAAATTTAGAAATACTTTCGAAGTTTTGTGACGAATATCTGATCCATGGAGTGGATGTGGAAGGAAAATGTCAAGGAGTAGATCTTGAGTTAGTAGAACTACTTGCTGACATAACCCCAATACCCACTACCTATGCAGGAGGTGCAAAGAGTATTGGGGATGCGTATTTAGTCCTCGAACATGGAAAAGGCAAGCTCGACCTCACCATTGGCAGTGCCCTTGACATCTTCGGTGGAGATGGCGTCACCTTTAATGAAGTACTTGAATTTAATAATAAACAGTCTCTTAGTCGTTAAAGGCCACCTCCACGACAAAACGTCCATTTGGTGTATCAAATGGCACAGCAAGGCAGGGGCCTGTGTGAATATGTCTAATTGAATGTTTTTTTCCTGATACCACTGTAGGAGTTCCTGCTTGAAGATTTACCCCTATCCCTTCAAGCCTACGCCTTGCATCGCCACAAATCATATTTGTCATCTCACCAACCGCATCCTTAACTTCATCGTTTATTTCTGAAACTGGCATTCCAAAAAGATTCCCAACAATGGTAAAAATACAAGATGATTCAAAAGAGAGAGACATTGAGCCTTGGGCGTCTCCTGTAATGCCAATTATTCCGGAAACATCGCCCATGGCAGTAGAATCTTTTTTTATAAAAGGCTTTCCAGGTTTTGCTTCAACCATTGCCATAGTCTTCAATACATTTACTGCTGCTTCCAAAAATGGATTAATAATTTTTACATCCACTAAATGTACTCCTTTCCATAAAATTATTATGAGTGAAATTTAATTATATTATCGGATAGACTAGTAGATCCTTTAAGTAACTTAAATCAAATTGATTAAAATTAAAATAATTTATACTTTAATTATAATTAATTTTGGATAAAAATATGAGCTAAAATATGATTAAATTAAATATTCTCTAAAAGGATGCAGTGAAATAAGCTTTGATATAAACCAAGAGAGCATTATTCCACAGATTAAAAGTCTGATGAAAAGTGCAACAATAAATCCTACAAAAGAGCCAAAGCCAGAAGTAAGAGCCTGCTTAAGTTCTCCTCCTGCTAAAAGTTCGCCTGCCAATGCACCTAAAAAAGGCCCAAGGATCAAACCAAATGGTCCAATAACAAACACAAACATCATACCAATTACTGCACCTATCGCACCTGCCTTAGTACCTTTAAATTTCCTGACTCCCCAAATAGTTGCCAAGTAATCAACTACGTATGTTGAAAGAGCCAAAAGCCCTTGCACGATATAAAAACTTATTGGCCAATTTACAGCAGGATTTAAAATGCCGTATAAGGTTATGCCTAGCCATATGAAAATTGCCCCAGGAAGGGCTGGAAATAGCAAACCAAATACTCCTGTTATTATAAAAATAAAAGCTATAAGCGTTGACAATACTGTATAATCCATCAGCTAGACCTCAAAATTGAAATAAAACTGTATAAATCTAAGAATTTGCAACTCAAAAGGACCACCAAGTTCCCAAAAAATTAAGAAAAATGCACCAATCAATGAAGCAAATGATAATAAAGCGATATGTCTACTTCTGACAT
>CAYMRT010000027.1:0-2971 GCA_964392885.1 uncultured Desulfobacterales bacterium
CGTAGGTTCTGTTACAAGAATAACATAATCGACTCCTCTTATTGTATTTATTACAGGGCATGATGTGCCAGGAGGAGCGTCCAGGATTTTTAATGAAGAACCATCATGTAGGGCCTTTTTTCTAAGTGCCTTTATAAGTGGGGACGACATTGCTTCTCCAATTCTTACCTTTCCATGAAAAAATTTTATATGTTCGCTTGCCCCCCACTCTATTTTCCCTATTGTGCGCTTTGCCTCTTCTATTGCTCCATTGGGGCATACACGAAAACACCCTAGACAACTGTGACACATTTCTTTGAAGCTCATTATTGTTTTTCCAAAAACAGTTATGGCATTAAAACGGCAGATTTCTTTGCATTTTCCACAGTAGTTACATAAAGACTCGTTCACCTTGGGCACTGTTACCTTAAAATCAAAGGCTCCGTGAATCTTCGGCTTTAGAAATATGTGAGCGTTTGGCTCTTCAACATCGCAATCGATAAAGGTTACATCCTCTCTTTTTGCGCTTAGCACCAAGGAGACAGCCACAGAAGTTTTGCCAGTGCCACCTTTTCCGCTTGCTATTGCTATCTCCATATTAAAGGCCCCGCTTTTTTACTGTTTGCATCTTCCCTTGCCCATGCCCTTGCCTTGTCTTTTCCCCTGACCTTTACATTTACAATTCCTTGCTGTTCCAGGTTTAGGAGCAGAAAAATGCCCATCTCCATCAGGACCGTCTGAAATAGGTGAATCTCCAGATAGAAACTCTTTTAATGCCTTTTGTGCAGTTCCTTCTACTTCAGAAACAACTTTTATTCCGGCAGCGCTTAGAACCGAAAATGCCTTTGGACCAACTCGACCTGTCAGGACAACCTCTGCTCCAGATTGTGCAACTGCCGTAGCAGCATTTATCCCTGCTCCATGGGCTACTTCTTGGGCGGCTTGATTATCTATAATTTCAACTACCTCTTTTGTTGAGGAGTCAACTATCAAAAAATAGCTTGCTCTTCCAAACCGTGGATCTACCTGGCTTTCTAAGTCGCGTCCAGTTGTGCTTATTGCTATTTTCATAGGATTTCTCCAACAATTTCGCATGAAATTTTATTTGGTGAAAAGAAAATTAGGCAGGGTTTTAATATGTGTCAATATTTTTTTGAGCAAATGATAAAAATTTTTGGGATAGCCATTCATTTTTTTATAAAAAGTGCTATGGTAATTAAATAATTTATTGCTTAATAATATTAAGATTAAGCCAACTAGAAGGCATGTAGGAGGCATAAAAATGGGCAAAAAAGTCGTAGTCATTGGAGGGGTTGCATGTGGGCCAAAGGCAGCCTGCAGATTAAAGAGGCTTGATCCATCAGCAGAGGTCACAATAGTAGAAAAAGGTGATGAAATCTCTTATGGGGCCTGTGGACTTCCATTTTACTTGGAAGGCGAAGTTAAAGATGTGGAAGAGCTAACACATACTCCAGTAGGCATTCCAAGGGATGTGAACTTCTTTAGAAATGTAAAAGGCGTAGATGTGCTTTTAAATACAGAGGCAGTAGCAATTGATAGGGAGAAAAAGGAAGTTGTAGTAAAAGATTTGCAGGAAGGGACGGAAAAAAGCTTACCCTATGATAAATTGGTAATTGCCACAGGAAGCAGCCCTGTACGCCCTCCTATTGAAGGGATTGATTTAAAAGGCATTTATTGTCTTAAAACTATGGATGACGGCAAAAGGCTAAAGGAGGCCATGGAAAATGCCCCTGGCAAGAATGCTGTAATAATCGGTGCTGGACTTATTGGCATGGAGTGTCTTGCTCCTCTTTTAAAGGCAGGTTTTAAAGTTCATGTTGTTGAAAAATTGCCTTTTGTACTACCTGCTCTTTTAGATGAAGAAATGGCTGTTCCGCTTATGAAACATATTCAAGCAAAAGGTGTAGAACTTCATTGTGGCGATGGCGTTGTAAGTTTTAAGGGAGGAGAAAGGGTTGAAGAAGTTGTTACTGAAAGAAGTAAGATCAAGGCAGATCTTGTTCTACTTGCCATTGGATTTAGGCCAAACACAAAGCTTGCAGAAGATGCAGGACTAAAAGTTACAAAATCTGGCATTGTTACAGATGCATATATGAGGACTTCTGATCCTGACATATATGCAGGTGGTGATTGTGTGGCATCATATAATATTGTTACAGGTCAGCTTATGTATGCTCCAATGGGCTCAACCGCCAACAAACACGGACGCATAATTGGAAATAACCTTGCTGGCTGGAAAAGTACCTTCTCAGGCGTTTGTGGAACAGGCGTGTGTAATATTCTAGGATTTAATGTTGCAAGGACCGGGCTTACAGAAAGAGATGCCAAGGCACACGGATTTGACGTGTTAACAAGTCTTTGTCCTGGTCCAGACAGGCCTCATTATATGAAAGAGGCAAAACCAATATATCTTAAAATGATAGCAGAGAAATATACAGGTAAACTTCTTGGCGTTCAGATATTAGGTCTTGGAGAGGTTTTGAGTAGGGTTGATACTGCTGCAGCAATTTTAAAGAGCGGAGGAACTGTAGATGATCTCTTTGAAACAGATATGGCATACGCTCCTCCTTTTTCTCCTGCAATAGATAATTTGATTGTTGCAGCAAATGTAATTCAAAATAAAAGGGATGGGTTGATCTCTTCTTATACGCCGGCGGAAGTGAAAGAAAAACTTGATAAAGGCGAGGAATTCATTTTTCTAGATGTTCGCACTCCAAAAGAAGTTGAACAGATGCGTCTTCCTTATGATAATGTAGTTTATATTCCTCTTGGCATGGTGAGGAAAAAGGCGGATGAATTGCCAAGGGATAAAGAGATAATTTGTTTGTGCAAGATATCGTTAAGAGGTTATGAGGCTGCTAAAATACTTGAAGGGCTCGGATTTGACAGAAGAAAAATAAGACTTCTTGATGGTGGAATTATGGCTTGGCCTTATGAAAAAATAGTTAATATGTAGGCTTTTTAATCTGAC
>CAYMRT010000028.1:0-1532 GCA_964392885.1 uncultured Desulfobacterales bacterium
ACCCATGACTCTGACCCATTCGAGATCACGCTTACCCCAGAGATAAACGAGACCGAGGAACAGGATTATTGAGAAGACAGCGATTTCCATGAAAGCGAGACCACCGAGATGCGCTTCGAGCCATTTCCGATAGACCACAGCGACCGGGAAGATAAATGCCACTTCAATGTCGAATATGATAAAAGCAATGGCATAAATGTAAAATCTGGGATTGTAGTTGAACCATGCGGGCATTAACGGTCTCTCAGCACATTCATAGGGATAATCTTTTTCTGCAAAAGGCCGCCCCTTGGGCCTTAAAAATTTACCAATCCATAAAGCTAATAATACAAAAAGGACCGCAAATACCCCAAACGTGAGAGCTGTAGCCAGTTTAAAAATCATCTCTCCACTCCTTTGGTTATATTTTGAAAATGCTATCAAATAACGGGAAAAATTTGCGATAATTATATTCTTGACTTTCATGGACGGTCAAGAAAACTCCCGTTATATTCAAAAGTTAGAATCGTATGAGTGCTTAATAAGATGCTCCAATCATTCTTTTCATCTTTTGGCCAATCATTGTCCAACCAGAAACAACTTTCCCCGAGCGAAAAGATAATTCTAAGTCCAAAAGCTCAGAAGTCTGGTTTTTGCGTGAAGCTTTAGTAAATGGTGCACATAGGCTTCACTACAGAGGTTAAATAGCACCGACAATACAGGATAAGTCGAGTAAATTATCCCATAAACTTTTAAAGGCGAGCATGAAATTCTCAGGAATGTTCTTTTAGATTGGGACTCTCTACACAGGACGATAATCTTTATCCTGGGTACAGAATGTCAATCACGACCGACCACCGCATAGAATATTGTAGATGACATCATTTTTTAGATGTTAATATGGCATCGTTTCAATGCCATTATTGGTAAATTCTATTTCAAAAATTGTAGGAAATCTTAAAATCGCAAGGAAAGGAAGGCATCTTTGGGAAATTTCTTCTCTGATTTTTTGAAAAATTTTACAAAAAAATTTTCCAATGAATAATTTTTATGAGCAATTTTTATAAGTGTTATAAGCAACTTTAAAAGTAAAGGGTACACTCTGGCTTCTGGATAACAGGGAAATCAGCTGAGAACATTTGCTAAAAATTAAATTTTTTTCACTAACATCAGGAACAATTCACAATATTAAATTAAGTTGTAATAGGATTATCCGGGCAATAAGCCAGATATTTTTCTATTTTGGGTTATTCCATTTTGTCTACGCATCAAATTTTCTTTCGCTTACACAAAAGGGCGTAAGAAATTTTCAGGGGTCAAACTAATAAAGATTTTAGCCAGAGTATCTTTCACAACAAGTAAAAAGATCGTTTGGAAGAGGTTCGTGAATTCTCCAAAAGTGAGATTCCATCCCTCGTAGGTAGGATGAGTGCACGCTGGCGCTGTGGAGAAATTTAAAGGGACATGGCGGTTTCCATCCCTCGTAGGTAGGATGAGTGCAGGAGCTGATTTTTCAGCTCCGAGCAAAAATACTGTTGTTTCCATCCCTCGTA
>CAYMRT010000029.1:0-2475 GCA_964392885.1 uncultured Desulfobacterales bacterium
ATCCATTCAGAGGGCTTGTGGCAGTACTCCTTACAATGGTTGTGATTGCCATTGAGCCAAAGGTCACCTTGTTTGCACTATTTTTTATTTATTGTCTTTCCGGACCACTTTTATACCCTATGGGAATCTGGAGTTTTAATAAAGAGTCAGAGCCTGAAGTTACCAGAAAATAAAGTTTTATGTTCTTGCTTTTCAATAATCTTTATAAATAAAGTATAGGAGATATAACTAATCTAGACTCGGATTTAAATGACTTTGATAAAATAAAACTTTTGGTTACATTAGTTGCCTGGTTAAATTGCATAGAGGTTTGCTTATGAAAGAGGGAAATAAAATAATTATTTTTGATACCACTCTTAGAGACGGCGAGCAGTCTCCTGGCGTTTCTCTTAATATGGAGGATAAGCTCCAAATAGGGCGCCAGTTGGAAAAACTTGGAGTAGATGTAATTGAGGCAGGCTTTCCTGTGGCCTCTCCTGGAGATTTTGAAGGGGTAAAGACCCTTGCCAATGAATTACAAGGATTGCAGGTGGCAGCTCTTGCGCGCGCTACACAAAAAGATATTGATACCGCATGGGAAGCCATAAAAAACGGTGCAAACCCTCGTATTCATACCTTTTTGGCCACTTCAGACATCCATTTGAAATATAAGCTTAAAAAGACTAGAGATGAAGTTTTAGAGATGGCTGGCGAGGCGGTAAAGTATGCCAGTAAATATACTTCAAATGTGGAATTTTCAGCAGAAGATGCCAGTCGTTCAGATTTAGATTTTTTGTGCAAGGTCTTTGAGCGGGTAATTGATTGTGGCGCAACTACCGTTAACTTTCCAGATACTGTTGGATATGCCATCCCGTGGGACTTTGCAGAGATGATAAGGTATGTAATGGAGCATACTCCCAACATTCATAAGGCAATTTTAAGCATTCACTGTCATAATGACCTTGGGCTTGCCACTGCAAATGTGCTTTCTGCAATAAAGGAAGGCGCAAGGCAGGTTGAGTGCACAATCAACGGCATAGGAGAGCGGGCAGGAAATACTGCCATGGAAGAAGTTGTAATGGCAATTAAAACTAGGCACGACTGCTTGCCCTATGAGACAAATATAAACACAAGGCACATTGCAGCCACAAGCAAGATGGTAAGCATGTTAACCGGCATGGTGGTTCAGCCCAACAAGGCGATTGTAGGTGCAAATGCCTTTGCCCATGAGTCTGGAATTCATCAAGACGGTGTGTTAAAGGAACGCACTACTTATGAAATAATGGATCCAAAGGACATTGGCCTGTCCTCAGGGAGCCTTGTTCTTGGCAAGCACTCTGGCAGACATGCCCTTCAAGCCAAGCTTGAAGAGATGGGGTACGAGCTTTCAGAGGAAGAGGTGACAAGGGTTTTTAAAAGATTTAAAGAGCTTGCAGACAAGAAAAAGGAAATTTTCCCGGAAGACTTAGAGGCAATTGTTGCTGAAGAGGTCCTTAGAATCCCGGAGAAGTATAAGCTTACATATCTTCATGTAGCTGCCGGAAGTGGAATTAGGCCTACAGCTACAGTTGGTTTGGAAATAGACGGAAAGGAGGAGATAGCCCTTTCAACCGGAGCTGGCCCAATTGATGCGGCATTCAATGCGGTGTCAAAGATAGTGAAAACAAAAAGTAAGCTTTTAAGGTTCACTGTAAATTCCATTACTGGTGGCACAGATGCGCAAGGAGAGGTTACTGTAAGACTGCAAGAAGGAGACAAGATTGTAACTGGCCAAGGAGCTGATCCAGATATTATTACAGCGAGTGTGAGAGCGTATCTTACAGCTCTTAATCGTCTGACTTATAAAAAGTAGAAATTTGTAAATAGAAAAGGGGTTTTTATTATGGCTCGACCAATGACCATTGCAGAAAAGATTCTTGCTGATCATGCAGGGCTAGACTCTGTTGAGCCCGGTCAGCTTATTGAAGTTGATGTTGATATAGCTCTAGGGAATGATATTACTGCACCAATAGCCATTGACATATTTAAAAAAGCAGGTGCCAAAAAGGTCTTTGACAGGGAAAAGATTGCTCTTATAGCAGATCATTTTACCCCTAACAAAGACATTAAAAGTGCAGAACAGGTGCGTATATTGAGGGAATTTGCAGAAGACCATGCAATTTTGCACTTTTATGAAGGCGGAGACGTAGGAGTAGAGCACTGTCTTCTTCCAGAAAAGGGGATTGTTCTTCCTGGGGATGTGGTGATAGGTGCAGATAGCCATACTTGTACGTATGGAGCCCTCGGTGCCTTTGCAACAGGTGTTGGAAGCACTGACCTTGCCGCAACAATGATTACTGGCAAGACTTGGTTTAAGGTGCCTGAGAGCATAAAATTTGTTTACAATGGCAAGCTCAATCCGTGGGTAAGCGGCAAGGACCTTATTCTTTATACAATAGGCGATATAGGCGTTGATGGCGCCCTTTATATGGCAATGGAGTTTACAGGTCCAGTTAT
>CAYMRT010000030.1:0-13772 GCA_964392885.1 uncultured Desulfobacterales bacterium
ATTTTTAAATTTTATGTATTCAAGCCCAGGAATTGGCCTTATAAGTTTTCTCCAATAATTAGATATCTCGCTTGATGATACTTTTCTTTCACTTGCAGGAGTAACAAAGAGAGATATATAGGCAATGTCTGGTGAATTTCCACCTATTTGGGTATAAATGTGCCTAAAAATATTTGGATGTTTTTTTTCAAAGTGTTTAACTGTACTTAAAGCAAGATCTTCAAGATAATTGGCCACTTTTTTTGTTTGAACGATACTTGTGCCAGAAGCCATCTTTACAGTTACTTTGATTGTATCTGCTTCTATTTTAGGCATAAAATGAAATTTTATTATTCTTCCTCCAATCAATCCTACAGTTACAATTAAAAGTGCAAAAGCTGTTGATATGGTCAAATACTTATTTGTCATAAGCCAGTTTATTGTTTTTGAATAAGCGTTGTCTAAAAAGCGTTTTAATTTTCTATCAAGTCCAATCCTTAATGCAGTAAATATGTATCCAATGCCTTTGTGAGGGGTAGAACTTTGGCTGCCTTTTAAATGGCAAGGCAGTATAAAAAGACACTCAAACAGAGATATTAAAAGGACTGTGATTACTACTTTGGGTATTACACCAATAAACTTACCTGTGCTGCCTTCAATAAAAAGCAGTGGTAAAAATGCCAATATAGATGTGACAATTGAAAGTATTACTGGACCAGCTACCTGAAGCGTACCATAGATTGCTGCATCAACAGGGCTTTTCCCTCTTTTTCTGTGTTCAAAGACATTTTCTCCAACAACTATGGCATCATCAACCACTATACCTAATGCCATTATAAAAGCAAAAAGAGATATCATGTTAATAGATAGATCTAAAAAAGGCATAATGGCAATTGCTCCAAGAAAAGACACAGGCATTCCTAGCATTACCCAAAAGGCAAGCTTAAGCTCTAGAAAAAGTCCAAGCACAATTATTACAAGTATAAGTCCCAGCAGAGCATTTTTTAGTAGCAGGGCTATTCGAGCCTTTAACATTTCTGAGCGGTCTTTCCATATTGAAAGTTTGATGGAAGGAGGCACGATTTTAGAAAATTCTCTTGTAATACTGTGGGCTATTTTTGATATCTCAGTGGGTTTTTCATCTCCAGTTCTATATACTTCAAGCATAACCGCACGTTTGCCATCAAAGCGGGAAATAGAGTCTATATCTTTGAAGGAGTCTTTTATTTCAGCAATTTGACCTAAAGGTATAAGTCCAAAATCTTTGGTTACAATTGTTATGTTTTTAAAATCATTTGCATAATAGCGTCTTCCTTTCGTTCTTATTTGTATCTGATATGTAGAGGTATCGATTTGTCCTGCTGGAATATCAAGAGAGGCTTCCTTTACAATTTTTGCAATCTGATTAAGTGTCAGGTTATATTTTCTAAGGGTGTTTTCTGATACATATATTGTTATCTCGTGAGTACTGGTTCCGGTAAGTTCCACCTGGCTGATTTTTTTTGTAGAAAGAAGCTTATCTCTTATTCTTTCAGCCCAAAGCCTAAGCGTGTTTTGAGAGACGTCTCCATATACTGCTAAATATAAAACTTGTCTTTTTCTAAGCAGGCGCCTTATAACTGGACGCTCTACTCCATCTGGGAAGGTTCTTATTCTGTCAACTGCATTTTTAACATCTTGCAAAACCTGATTGGCATCTCTGTCTGGATATACTTCTATGAAGATTTGTCCTATTCCTTCTCTGGCAACAGATCTTATTTCTTTGATTCCATCTATACCTCTTATGGCATCTTCTACCTGAAGGAGTATTCCTTCTTCAATATCTTCTGGTCCAGCTCCAAAATAAGAAACAGATACTTCAATTATATCGAGTTCTATATCAGGGAAAATTTCTTGCTTTAAAAAATGAGCAGAAAAAAGACCACCCAATAAGAAAGCAAGCATAAAAAGGTTTGCTGCAACTGGATTATTGGCCATGAGCCGTATGAAAAATTGCATGCTGAAGAGTCCCTTAATTAAAAGAGGCTATTTCTACCTTTATACCTTCTGGAGGCCCTGAGATTTGTGAGATTACCACAAGCTCTTCAGGTTTGATAGGCCCTAATACCCATGCCTTGTTATGAGTAAGATAAACAACATCTACCTTTCTGACTGAAAGTGTTTTTGATTTTTCCACTACATAAATCTTTCCATCTTCTTTAAGAGCAGATGAAGGTATTAGAATTAGGTTATCTATAGGTGTTGCCATTATGGTTCCTGTAACAAAAGTGCCAATTGCCACCTTTTGACAGCCTCTTTTTTTAGTTATGCAAAATGGATCATCAATTAAAACAAATACATCTGTTAGTCTTGTTTTTTCGTTAACAAATGGCGCTATTCGGTCAATATAACCATTAATTTTTGCTCCAGTTCCAGGTATAGAAATCTCAACTGTCGAGCCATTGTTAGAGTCAGATTCATTTTGGGCCTTAAGCCAAGGCACATATTTTTCTTCAATGTGAAAGACAACTTCTGCTTGCTTGGAATAGACAAGTTCAGCAACTTGGGTACCTGATCGTACAAAGTGCCCTATTTCAACAGATTTCTTTTTTATGTAGCAGTCAAAAGGGGCAGTGATAATGGTGCGACTAAGATCAACTTCAGCCCTTTTAACCAGACTTAATGCGGCCTTTACCTCCTGTTTTGCATTTTCATATTGGGGTTTGTAAAAAACAAGTGGAAGAGGCTTTTCCTTATCTTTATGTTCTTGAAGCTCCCATTCTTTTTTGGCAATTTCTGCCTTTGCTTTAATTTTTTCAAGTTCAAGCTGTGCCTTAGTAAGCCTTGCCTTTGCTTCTTCCAGGGCATTTATATAATTAGTGTTGTCGATTTTAAATAGTACTTGGCCTTTTTTGAAAAATTCTCCTCTTAGAAATCTGGGATGGATCCAAGTTATAAGTCCAGAAACTTGAGGTACAAGCTTAACGGTGTACTTTGCCTGGACAGTTCCTGTAACAAAAAGTGGTACGGGAGAGATAGCTCTTTTGGCCTTTGCCACTTCAACTGTCAAGACATGTTCTTTAGGTGCGCTTTTTAAGGGTGATTTTTTGCCCTTTATGAAGAATATGGCAAAGCTCACGGCTATAATTAAAATTAATATTGGAAGAATTTTATTTAAAAGATTCATTGTGCCTTTTTATTTAGTTTTTTTCTAACAGCTTCCATTTTAATGTCCATCCACCTGCCGCCAACAACTCGTGCAAGCTGAATCCTGTTTGAGATAAGCTCATATTTTTTTGAGATAATATCTTGAATTACACTTTGAAAGCTAGTCTGGGCTTGAAGAACCGGTAAAAAGTCAGAGAGACCAAATCTATATCTAAGCATTGACAGCCTAACAGAAGCCCTTAGATCTTTAAGCCTTTTTTCAAGTAAAAACAGGTTATCTTTTATTGAGTTATACATAAAAAGTGTGGTTTCTACCTCGTTAAACGCAGTTATTACTTTCTGTTGATAGTTAGAGGCAAGTTTCTTTAAGATTGCCTTTTGTCTTAAAATTTCAGCTTTAATAGCGCCACCGCGAAAGATAGGCTGTGTTAAATTGAAAAACACATTCCAAAAGGCGTTCTTATAATCAAGAAGATGAGCCGGTTCTAAATTATCTCCACCAAATGCGGCAAAGATGTCAAATTTAGGGAAAAGGCCTGCAAGTGCTTGGGCTACTCTTTTATTTTGAGCCAAAAGCCTTAAATAGGCTGATTTTATATCTGGTCGGTTTGTCAATATACTTGAAGGAAGTCCATGTTCAAAAAAAATATCATTTTCAGGAAGTGTTGCACTTTTTATTTCATCTAAAGTGCATTCTGTTGGATTTTTACCAATAAGTACACATAGTGAATTTTTGTTGGCTTCAATAGTAGCCTCCATAGTTGGAACTAGTGCTTTATTTGCCATTAAATTTTGATGTGCTTGATATATGTCAAGGCTAGATACAAGGCCGCTTGTATATCTAAGTTTTACTAATTTGAGTGTCTTATCCAATTCATTGATAATTTGCTTTTGGATCTTGAGTTTTTGCTTGTATTCAATGATTTTAAAGTATGTATCTGCTATTTGAGCTGAAAGAGATAGTAAAATGGCCTTAACATCTTCTTCTGAAGCAAGCTGCTCGAGTATTTTTTCATTCCTTAGTGCCTTTAATTTCATAAAAATATCTAATTCATAAGATGCAGCTAGGCTATAGTTATACTTACTGGTGCTTTTGTTAGCCTTCCCCATTCTTCCTGCACTGGCTTCAAGGTTAACATGAGGCCAAAAGGTGGCATTTGCCTTTTTTACTTGTGCTTCTGCTTCTTCAAGGCGATATAGTGCTGCTTTTAGATCGAGGTTTGATGAAAATGCCTCTTCCATTAAAGAGTTAAGTACTGGATCGTTAAATTTCTTCCACCAACACTCGGAAGGCTGTAAGTTTATATCTTTCTGAGGGATAGTGTTTTTAAACTTGGGTGGTAAGACCTTGACAGGCACTTTAAGTTGGGGCTCTAAGGAGCAACAGTTTAAGAAGAAAAGTTGTACTCCAAAGAAGATTAGGAAAAATCTTTTTCCTTTCATTGCATCAATGTACTTAAAAAAAGCTGATTAGTCGAGAAGACTTTATTTTATTGTTTGTGACTTTTTATCTAAGAGGTCTTTGATAGTTGATATTAAGTCTTTTAGTTTAAAAGGCTTTTTAACCACAGGAAAGTTATTTTTAATTTTATTTTCTTTATTTCCCCACCCAGTAATTATAACTACAGGTAAATCTTTAATTATCTCTCTTGCCTTTTGTGCTAGTTGATCTCCTGTTAGTTTTGGCATTGTCAAATCTGTAATAAGTATGTCAGGGATAAAATCTTTCTTTTTTATGCACATAAGTGCATCTTCAGGGGAAATAAATGCCTTAACTTCAGCTCCTGCTAGATTTAAAAATTCTGTGGCTATCATTATCACGCTTTCTTCATCATCAACTAAAATAATTTTTAGCCCTTCTAAGCATTCTTCATCTTTGCACAATTCGCACTTAGCTTTATGTCCAGCGTCTTGTTCAACAGCGACAGGAAGATATATGTAAAATGTGGATCCATCTCCAGATTTAGTTTTTACATCAATAAAGCCATTGTTAGAGCTTACTGCATTAAACACCATGGCAAGGCCAAGCCCTGTTCCTTTATCTGGCCCTTTAGTGGTAAAGTAAGGTTCAAATATTCGATCCAAAATTTCTGGCTCTATGCCACATCCTGTGTCAGAGACCCAGATTTTTACATATTTGCCAGGCTTTACATTGGGCCAGTTTATAAGCTGTTTTTCGTCAAGCTCGACCAATTCGCACCCTATTTCTAACTCTCCTTTTTCATCCATTGCTTGAATAGCATTTGTGCATAAATTCATTACAATTTCATTCAATTGGGCCTGATCACATAATACAGGATATGGAATATCTTCAATTTTTGACTTTATTATTAAGGAAGAGGGTACAATTCCTTTGATTAATTTTATAGTTTCTTTCAATGATCTTGTTATGTCTGCTTTTTCAATGGAGCTTTCTTGCCCTTTAGAAAATTTTAATAGGTTTTCAATTAGCTCTTTTGCTCTAGCTGTAGCAGTAGATATAGTTAAAAGATATTTTTTGACATTTTTGTCAGTTGTAAAACATTGAGCAAGCTCTGTATAGCCCATTATTGGAGTCAAGATATTGTTAAAGTCGTGGGCTATGCCGCTTGCAAGGATTCCTAAGGCTTCAAGTCTTTGAGCTCTATGAAGTCTTTCTGTTAAAATATTCTTTGTTTCTTCTAATTCTTTTTGCTGGGTTAAGTCCTCAATAATCCAAATATATGAATTAGAGTCTGAGTCAAAAGATTTTATTTTTCTGCATGTTACCTTTACAGGAATTAGTTTATTCTCTTTGGTTCTAAGAAACTCTTCTGTAGTAAAGATTTCTCCCCCTTTTAAAATACTTTTGGCAATTTGATATACTCGATTAAAGGTTTTTTCATCTTTAAAAAGAACCTTTATGCCTTTGTTGTCTAACTCACTTCTGGAATAACCTGAAATTTGTTCAAAGGCTTCATTCATTTTAATAAGCCTTTTTTCTTGCACTAGCACAATACCAAACGGAGCCTTTTCAAATATAAAATCGCTTATAGATTTTTGATGTTCATACTTAAGCTGAAAAAGTTTTGCTTCGGTTATGTCATTTATAATATGAATGCCGCCAATTAGTTCATTATTGTGAGAGAAGATAGGAGAAGTATTGACCAAAAATTCTCTTTTAAGCTCTTCATGATAAAAAACTTTGCTTTGCGGTTGTTTCGTAAGGTAACTCTTCTGTAAAGGACAAAAAACTGGAGGAGAATTTTCATTATGTACGACTTTAAAGCACTTATCTCCAACCTTGGCATTTGGAAAGGCCTTTTTCATGGCCTTGTTCATATAAATAATATTAAATTCTTTATCATGGAGAGAAACAGGATTGCAGATAGAATCTAAAATATCTGTCCAATTAAGCAGTTTCTCAAGATCATGGAGGGTTATGTTCATTTTTTTATTATGTTTTTTTTAGGTAAAGGTTAACTACATATCAATAATCCTCTATTACTATTCGATATCAGAAATAAAAAACTTAAACTATCTCTAAAAAAGAAACCTTATAAAAACTCAAGGCAAAGATTTAAAAGTGGCTCTTCATGAATTTTTCTAACCGATCATAAGCTTCGTTTAAAACCTTTTCTTCAGGTAAAAATACTATTCTAAAATGAGGGCTTTTAGGAAGACTTCCAAAGCCACTGCCATGGACAACAACTACACCAGTTTCCCTTATTAGTCTTTTTACAAATTCTTTGTCGTCAATGTTGACATCAATCCGTGGAAAGGCATAGAAAGCACCTTCTGGTTCTTGACAAAAGATCCCTGGAATTTCATTAAGCCTTTTGACAGTAAGGTCTCTTCTGCTTCTAAGCTTTTGTCTTGTGTCTTTAAGGTGTGACTGGTTGCCGTTTAGTGCAACTGGAATTGCAAATTGCTTTGGATGACTGGCACAAAGCCTTGCTCTTGCAAGCTTTCTCATGGCTTCAGTGTAATCTTCCACTAGTTCCGGAGCACCACTTACAATTGCCCAGCCGATTCTAAAACCAGGTGCAAGATAGCTTTTTGACAGCCCATTAAAGGTTACAATTGGGAGGTCATGGTCGAGAGAGGCAATACTTATGTGTTCCTTGCCATTTAATATGAGCTTGTCATAAATTTCATCACTCATGATGAGCAGATTATATTTTTTTGCAAGTTCAATAACTTGTAAAAGGGTTTCTTTGCTATAAACGGCACCCGTAGGATTGTTAGGATTTATTAGTACAATAGCCCTCGTCTTTTCATCTATTTGAGATTCCATGTGGTCAATATCAGGCTGCCATTTATTGTCTTCATTTAAAAGGTATGGGCGTGCCTCGCCAATTAGTCTGCTTAAAAGTGCGTTATAAAGAGGATAGCCTGGAGATGGCACTAGTACGTTTTCACCTTTATTTACAAGAGCAGAAAGGGCAAAGTCTATTGCTTCACTCGCTCCTGTAGTAATCAAGATTTCATAAGGCTTAATACCTTGTTTTTGAGCTTCCCTTTTAATGGCCTCTATAGCTTCAGGCACTCCTTCAGATGCACTGTAACATGTATGCATATCAAGCATTGCTTGATAGGTAGCATCTAGGAGATGCCTAGGGGTGGAAAAACCAAACAACACCGGATCTCCAATATTTAGATATATAAGGTCTCCTCCCTTTTCCTTTCTTCTATTGGCCTCCTGTAATATGTCTCTAATAGCATATTCAATATGTTCTGTTCTATGGGATGGCTCGATTTTTTTTAGCATACTTATACGACCTCAAAAAATTCTATCTCATTCAAGAGCTTATGTTTTCACCCAATTAAAAGAGTTGTCAACAGATTTTTTTATATGTTACGGCACTAGTATAAAAAATTATTATTGTTTAATATCATTTTGATACATTAATCATTAATTTTTAAAAAGGGAGTACATACTAATTATGAAGCTTCATTGGCCTCCTTGGGATAAAAATACGTTTATTGCCGATTTTCATATACATTCGAAATACAGCCGGGCAACCAGCAAGGATATGGAACCTGAAGGCATAAATAAGATTGCCAAACTAAAAGGAATAGATGTAGTGGGTACAGGTGATTTCACTCATCCAGGATATTTAAAAGATCTTAAAGAAAAGCTTGAGCCTATAAACAATGGTCTTTTTGTATGCAAAAATGACCCTGAAGGTACAAGATTTATTTTAACTGCTGAAGTGTCTAATATTTTTACCCAAGGAGGCAGAGGAAGGCGGATCCATTCTGTTATTTTTGCCCCTGACTTTGAAGTTGTTGAAGACATTCAGGCACGCCTTAAGACAGTTGGAAATATTAGCTCTGATGGACGTCCTATTTTTGGTTTTCCTGTTAAGGAATTAGTAAAACTCGTAATGGAATCAAGCGCAGACTGCTTTGTTGTGCCAGCTCATATTTGGACACCTTGGTTCTCGCTGTTTGGGGCTAAATCAGGTTTTGATTCAATTGAAGAGTGTTTTGAGGAGCAAACAGAACACATTTTTGCCCTTGAGACAGGTCTGTCATCAGATCCACAAATGAATTGGCGTCTTTCTCAGCTTGATCAATATGTATTGATTTCAAATTCTGATGCCCATTCTCCATGGAAGCTTGGAAGAGAGGCAAATGTTTTTTCATGTAAAATGAATTATAAGTCCATCATTGAGGCTATGAAAAATCCCCAAAATGGTTTTGAAGGAACGATTGAGTTTTTTCCTGAAGAGGGCAAATATCACTACGATGGTCATAGAAATTGTAAAGTATGCCTATCGCCAAAAGAAACCAAGAGGTTAAAAGGAATATGTCCTGTATGTAATGAGCCGTTGACTGTTGGGGTGTGTCATAGGGTTGATGACTTGGCAGATAGGGAAGAAGGCTTTATACCAGAAAATGCTCTTCCAAACATTCATCTGATTCCCCTTGAAGAAATTATTGCCGAAGCCTTTGGAGTAAAAAGTATTACTTCTAGAGTCAAAAAAGAGTATTTAAATGCCGTTGAAATGCTTGGTAGCGAGTTTGACATACTTATTTGGAAAGAAGAGGGTGAGCTAAGGGGAAGGTTACCTGATAAAGTAGTTGATGCCATTTCTGCCATGAGGAAGGAAAAAGTAAAGGTTACTCCTGGCTATGATGGAGTGTATGGCAGGATAAGTGCGATTTCCAAAGAACCGGAAGATGGCACTTATAAAGTGCATGGCACATCAAAGGTTGTTAGAAAAATGAAGCAGAAAAGTTTATTTTAGCTCTTTTTATAAAAAATTGTTAACTTTAAATAATACCCCAAAATATAAGCGTAAGATTTTAGTACCTGTTATTTTAACTTAGATGCTAAATCTTTCCTTAAGAGCGGGGATATGAATTTCTGATTTAGGTAATGACTTTTTGAGTGTCTTTGCCAGTATTTTTGCTGCATATGGTTCTCCGTGGACAATAAAGATTTTTTTTGCCTTTGCCTTTTTTGCATATTGGATAAGGGCGGTTCTTCCAGCATGGGCAGAAAAGCCATTTATTGTAACTATTCTTGCCTTAACGGCTATTGGCTCTCCAAATATTTTTACTTCATCTGCTCCATCCACAAGCCTTCTTCCAAGTGTTCCTTCAGCTTGAAAACCAACTATTATTAATGTGGTATTTTCTTTCCAGAGAAGGTGTTTCAGATGATGTTTTATTCTGCCTCCTGTCATCATTCCGCTTCCGGCAAGTATGATTTTAGGACCAGGTACATTGTGTATTGCCTTTGACTCTTCTGCAGTTTCTGTAAAATACAGGCCAGGAAATTCAAATGGTGATTTCTTATGTTTTGTGTTTTTAAAAAGGTCATCATTACAATAATTACAGTGTTTTTTGAATATTCTGGTAAGGTTTATAGCGAGAGGACTGTTTAGAAATACAGGGACTCTTTTTGATAGTTTGCCAGATCTTTTCATATTGCCAATATGATATAAGATTTCCTGTGCCCTTTCCAAAGCAAAAGTGGGTATTAATACTGCTCCCTTTTTTCTCACTGTAGAGACAATTGCCTCTTCAAGCTCCTCGACTGAGGATTCATACGAACGGTGATCTCTATCTCCATATGTTGATTCCATTATAAGAACATCTATATCCTTTTCAGGTGGATCAGGATCATTTACAAGAGGTCTATTTCCATCTCCCAAGTCTCCAGAATACAAGAGCTTTTTTCTTTTCCCAAAACGGTCTTTATATTCCACAACCACTTGGGTAGATCCAAGAACATGACCAGCTTCATTTAAATGAAACGTTAAATGAATGTCTTTTGAAAGCTCTACCTTTTTTTTATAAGGGGTTCCGGCTCCAAAAAGACCAAGGCAGTAATAAACGTCTTCAAGGCTAAAAAGTGGTTCCATTACTTTTATACCAGCCCTGGTAAGTCTTCTTTTTTTCCAGACAAATTCTTCTTTTAGTACATGGGCTGCATCCATAAGTATTAAAAGGGCGATATCAATTGTAGGTGGAGTACAGTAAATTTTGCCATTAAAGCCATGTTTTTGAAGGAGTGGAATCCTTCCACAATGATCTAAATGACCATGGCTTAATATTAGGCCATTAATAGTTGACGGATTAAATCCAAACCCTTTATAGTTTAATTTCTCAATATCCCAAGGGCCTTGAAATTGACCTGCATCTAATAAGTATCTTTTTTTTCCAAATTCGAGAAGGTGGCATGAGCCTGTAACTGTCTGTGCAGCTCCAAAGAATTGAATTTTGGCCATAGTGATAACTCCTAATATTATATGGTGAAGTTCATATTAATAAGAATAGATAATTAAAGCAAAGGCTTCCTGCTTGACGAAAGTTAGTCATTATAATAAAAATTATATACAAGTTCGTTAGGGGAGCCTGGGTGAACTAGGCTGAGAGGTTGGCTAGCCTGCCAACGACCCTTTAACCTGACCTGGGTAATGCCAGCGTAGGGAAACGACTTTTAAAATTATCTTAAATTTTAAAGGCCGGCCCAAAGCTGGACGGCCTTTTTATTTTAGTAGCTTTTGGAGGAAAAGATGGCAAAGACGCTTTTACAAACCCTGAGACAAGGCATGGTGCCTGAATATTTAAAAGATCTCGCTCAGAAAGAAGATATTGATGAAAGAGTTTTAATTAAGAATATCCTAACAGGCAAAGCTGTAGTGCTTGGCCATAAAAGTGAGCGTGGCATTATGGTTGTAGGAAGTGATGTGAAGACAAAGGTAAATGCAAATATTGGAGCAAGCACTCTGTCCTCATCTCTTGATTATGAGCTTAAAAAGCTTGATGCTGCATTAAGGGCAAAGACTGATGCTATAATGGACTTGTCTTTGGCGGACAATATTCCAGAAATTAGAAAATCTATCCTTGAAAAGTCAACAGTGCCAGTTGGCACTGTTCCAATATATGAAGCAGCTACTGCTGCAAGAATCAAAAGAGGCGCTGTTATAAAATTAGATGTGGAAGAGCTTTTTGATATATTGGAAGCCCAGATGGAACAAGGAGTTGACTTTGTTACTGTTCATTGCGGTATTACAAAAGAGCTAATTGAGAAATATCCACCTGAGTTTCGTCTTGAAGGAATTGTATCAAGGGGTGGTGCAATTACAGCTGCTTATATAAGGAGTACAGGTAATGAAAACCCTCTTTATGAGCATTACGACAGACTTCTTGATCTAGCAGAACGTTATGATTGCGTGCTCAGTCTCGGAGATGGCATGAGACCAGGTGCCCTTTATGATGCCTCTGATTCCCTTGAAATTGGTGAACAAATGGTTCTTGGAGAACTCCAAAAGCGCGCTTTTGATAGAGGAGTTATGAGCATGATAGAGGGGCCAGGTCATGTGCCACTTCACCTTGTGGCAGAATCTGTAATGCGCATTAAAAAGTTTACCAATAATGCTCCTTTGTATCTTCTTGGACCAATAGTAACAGATGTTGCTCCTGGTTATGATCATATCACATCTGCTATTGGTGCAAGCGTAGCTGGTATGTCAGGAGCTGATTTTATTTGCTATGTAACTCCTTCAGAGCATCTCGGCCTCCCTACTGAGCAAGACGTTTTTGATGGAGTTATTGCTGCAAGGATTGCTGCACATGCAGCAGATATAGCAAAGGGTATAAAAGGGGCAATGGATTGGGATAATGAACTGTCAAAGGCTAGAAAGGCCCTTGATTGGGATAAACAGATAAAACTTTCAATAGATCCTGATAAGGCCCAAAAGGTAAGACAAGAGCGCTCAGGAGAGGGTGCTTGTACTATGTGCGGTGAATACTGCGTATTTTTAGTATTAAAAGAACATCAATAGAAAAGATAATTAAGAGGAGTGAAAATATGAGAGAGATAGATATTACAAGGGGAATTGTAGAAAACCATGTTGATAGCCTTTATAAGGCTCTTGAAAGCGATGTTGTAATTGTAGGCGGAGGTCCAAGTGGACTTGTGGCTGGAGGATATCTTGCGCAAAAAGGGTTTAATATTACGATACTTGAAAAGAGACTTGCTCCAGGTGGTGGAATTTGGGGTGGAGGCATGGGGTATAAGTATGTAATTATTCAGGAAGAGGCAAAGGAAGTTCTTGATGATTTTAATATTCCCTCTCGGTTATATAAAGATTCATATTATGTAGTGGACTCAATTACATTTGCTTCAGGGCTTATATTTGAGGCCACAAAAAGAGGAGTAAATATATTTAATCTTACAGCATGTGAAGATTTGCTTGTAAGAGATGGTAGGGTTGTTGGAGTGGTAATAAATAATAGTCTTACTCAGCTTAACCATCTGCCAGTTGATCCAATTACCTTTGAGGCAAAGGCTGTAGTAGATGCAACTGGACATGACCACGATGTTGTAAGCGTATTTTCACGCAAAAATGATGTGAAGCTAAATACTCCAACAGGAAAGCCTATGGGTGAGCGGTCTATGTTTGCAGAGACTGCTGAAAAGGCGGTTGTAACCAATACAAAAGAGGTGTATCCAGGTCTTTTTGTATGTGGAATGTCAACTGCGGCTGTATATGGAGGTTTTAGAATGGGGCCTATTTTTGGCGGAATGCTCCTTTCAGGCAAAAAGCTTGCAGGTCTCTTAGAAAAGGCATGTGAAAAATAAAAGGTGAGGAGGCTTAGTCCTCCTCTTACAAAAAAGTTTTTTAACTCAGGTTTAACAGGATTAAGAAACCAATTGTCTTGCCAGCTTATTGATTTACCACTTGGCTAAAGTTTTTCTCCACTTATAATAAAATACAAGGCTTTTATTTCCAAAGGCAAAAGCTATTGGAGGATTTTGAAAATGACGAATAGTTAATTATAAATAAAATTGTTTTTTGAGAATAACAAGTTATCTTTTTTAATTAGATAATTAGTAATTATAGTTAAATGAATAGGCTGTATATCTTTATATTATTCAATTTAATATTTTTCCTCCTTCTTAGTGTTCATAACTCCTACATTTTTGCTCAATCTCAAAAGACGATAGTAATCATCAGATATAGGATAGAACCAAATTTTTTTTCAACGGCAGTGGCTGGAATTAAAGAGTCACTTAAAAAACGAGGATATATAGAGGGTAAAAATGTAAGATTTATTGATGTGCTAACGAATACTGCTGATAAAAAATCTATTCCTTTGGTAATACAAACAGTAAATAAATATATTAACAGTGCAGATGCATTTGTTACATGCGGCTGGATCTC
>CAYMRT010000031.1:0-1521 GCA_964392885.1 uncultured Desulfobacterales bacterium
CAAAGGTTTCGTGCATCTCCTGCCAGACGCCGTGGTCACACCAGCGGGCATAACGCTTGTACACGCTGTTCCAGTTGCCATATTCTTTGGGCAGGAACCGCCATTGAGCGCCGCTGCGCATAATCCAGAACACGCCTTCCATGAATCGACGGCAGGATGCCTCGTTACCCGCATAGGTGCGAGGATGTTGGCACAGAAAGGTGTAAATCTTGGTCCATTGCGAATCTGTAAGCAGTGATTCTGTCATCGTCAGTGGCCTCCAGTAAATATCTCTGGCCAATTATCGATGATTTCAATTAAATGTCAACAGAACCTAGTCTAGGCGATAGACGGAATCCAAGTTAGTTGTTGTTATTTGTTGCTGATGGTTCAGTAGTTGATGATATGAATTTGAAATGACCATTGGAGACGATTACAACTCCTCTGACGAAGATAGACGAAAAGACGAGAGTAGGCGAAGCGAACCATCGTCTATGTTTGTCAATCTTCATCCATGTTCGTCAAAATGCGCAGCGCTTTTCTCAAGTTTCAAATGCGCATCTACTAAACACCATTTACAAGCACTAGGCCTTGCCATGAGCCTGGATTGCAAATCGCACGTGGGAAGATTTCAGTTTTTCATCTTTGGAAACACTAATAATGTCCTTACTAAATTTTATTTTGTATGTGATTTTGTGCTTAATCCTACTTCTTATTTTGTTTTGGATAATTGGAGAGACCATAATGAAAAAAGGTAAATTGGAGGTTGATTATAAAAATAACTCAGATACACATGAACTTGAGTCAGAATGGCTATTAGCAGGATCGTCCATTTCAGGGCAAAGAGGACACGATAATGAAAAACCGTGTCAAGATAGTTCATTTTACCGAATGATAAACAAAAACTGGGGGATTGCCATTGTGGCAGATGGAGCAGGCTCCAGAGCGCATTCAGACCTCGGGGCATCTTTTTTAACTGATTCCGCAGCTAATGAAGTTTTCAGCGAACTCATTATTCAGCATGGATGGCATGAAGGCAAGCATCTTCCTCCTGCAGATGAATGGAAAAAGTTAACAATTACAGCTTGGAAAAAAGTGAGTGAAAAGTTAAATCAGTTTGCGGATTCTAATAACCTTTCACTGTATTCTTTGGGAAGCACGGTAAATGTTTTAATCTTTTCTTCTCAGGCTATTTTGGTAACCCATATTGGCGATACTCGGGCTGCATATAGAGATTCTAATAAACAATGGAAAGCATTAACGTCACCCTTTAAAGGGGAAGAATATAATTCTACAATTTTTTTGTCGGATATTAATTGGGATGATAAACCCGAACGATTCATAGAAAGTAATGTAGTCACAAATCCAATTACTGCATTCGCTGTAATGAGTGATGGGCTAGAAATGCATTCTTTTATTTGTAGTGTTCTTGATGATAATGGTAATTGGAGCGATCCTAACAAACCATATGCAGGATTTCTTGAACCTCTAGTTAACTGGATATTTTCACTATATAGTGAAAAGTTATCTCAGGAAGAGATA
>CAYMRT010000032.1:0-2596 GCA_964392885.1 uncultured Desulfobacterales bacterium
AAACATCTTTCTTTTCTGCCATAGCCTCTTATTTCAAAAATAATTGATGAAATCCTAAGCCTTTTTCCTTTTTCAATTAAAAAATTAGCTTGCCAAATTCCCTTTTCTTTATCTACAAGTTTTAAGGAGCCTTTTATTTTAGGATTGAAATATCCAAATGGCTCAAGAGCCTTTCTTATTTGATCAAAGCCTTTTTTAAAAAGAATTCTTATTCTTTCTTTGCTTATAGATTTATTTTGGTGAGCTATCTCAAGAAAGGCCTTAATATTGGTCTTAAACTCTCCACTTACTCCATCAATCTGTACAACCACTGAATCTGCATAAGAAAAACGCACGAAAAGTATAACAAAAATCACACAAGTAATAGTAATTGCGCCTATTAAGCCTTTTTTCATGGCTCATAGGTTATTTTTTAACCCACATGCGATGTTCCAAGGCCTTTTTCAAGGTCATTTGGTCTGCATATTTAAGATCGGTACCCATTGGAATTCCACAAGCAATTCTACTTATCTTTATATTAAAATTCTTTAATTCATCCATAAGATAACTTGCTGTAGCTTCTCCTGCCACTGTACTACTTGTGGCTATGATTAACTCATTTATTTGTTCTTTTCTTAAACGTTTTAAGAGCTGCCTTATTTTCAAATCATCAGGACCTACCCCATCTCTTGGAGAAAGAACTCCTTGCAGTACATGATAAACGCCTCTATAAGTATTTGTCTTTTCAATTGCTAATACATCTGCAGGTTCTTCTACCACGCAAACAGTTGAATTATCTCTTTTTACATCTGCACAAATGCTACAAGGATCTTTTTCAGAAAAAGTAAAACACCTTGAACATACACCTATCTGACTATGGAGATTTGAAATTGAAGCTGCTAATTCATTAGCAACAGAAGAAGGCCACCGTAGGATCTGAAAGGCCATCCTTGTGGCACTTTTTTCTCCTACGCCTGGAAATCTCATTAAATTTTTAACCAGCCTTTCTAAGGCTGGTGGCATTGCCTGAGGCAAAGTTTCACCCTAAAAAAGTCCTGGCATTCTTAAACCACCTGTTAATTTGGCCATCTCAGCCTCAACCATCTCTTTTGACCTAGTCAAAGCCTCATTAACTGCTGCTACAACAAGGTCCTGCAACATCTCAACGTCATCCGGATCAACAACCTCTTTTTCAATAGTCAATGACACAATTTCTGGCTTGCCATTTGCTACTGCCTTCACCATTCCACCACCAACTGTTACTTCTACTGTACGTTTTGCGAGCTCTTCCTGGGTCTTTGCTATCTTATTTTGAAGAATCTGTGCCTGACGCATCATCTCTTTCATATTTGGATTCATGACTTATTCCCCTTTCTATTCTTATATTTGTTATAAAGAGTAACATTGCTAATGCGAGCTTGAAAGATATTAATGGCACTTTGCACCAAAGGGTTTTGGATTAACTCTTCTCTCTGGCCCATTACGCTTGAAACATTAGTTGTATTTAATTTATTGTCATTATCTTCTAGTTTCTCAAGTTCAAAACAAAAATTTATGTTTCCATTAAAAAAAGAATTGGCAAGAAGAGAGAGTTCTTTTGTTTTTTCTCTATCACAGAGCATCTGCCCTTTGAAGTCTTGGGTACATGTCACTACAAAATTACCGTTTTCCCCTTTTTTGACCTCCTTACATGCATCTAGGAGAGAGCCCAATTGAGGTTTTTGTGCTTTTACATACTCAACAAATTTTTTCCAGATATCATTTATCTCCTTATTCTCCTTTGAAACTTTGTTGAGTTGAATTTGTTTTTTAGGCTTAAATGGATCTTTATTTAAAGCCCCTGCTTCTTCTCTTTCTCCTTCGTATAATTCAATAATATCATCTAGTTTTTTTATAAGGTCATCTATTGTAGCAAAAGAAGGCTGAGAACAGATCTGAAGAAGAATAATCTCCAAAGATAACCTTGGATCTAACGTCCTATTAAGCTCCTCCATTGAAGAAGAAAGCTTATTCATTGCGCTTAATATATGCAGTTCGCTAAATGAGGAAAAGGCCTCCTTTAGTACCTTTATCCTTTTTTCATCAAACTTAGTTAGATCTTTTGCGTCTTTTTCAGGGAGTTTTTTTATAATTGAAATATCTCTTAAAAATTTTAGCAAATCATTGGCAAGGCCTTGTAAATCCACTCCCATACTATAGAGTTGAGCTATAAGAGATAAAACCTTTTTGACATCTCCAGAAAGCACGCTTATTGAAAGTTCTTCTAACGTAGAAGGGCCAACAACACCTAACACCTCGCATATTTCTTCGTATGTCCTTGCACCATAAGCTATAACTTGATCTAAGAGGCTTAAACTATCTCTAACACTGCCTCTTGCCTGTCTAGCAATAATACTGATGGCCTCTTCTGTAAAATCAAATCCCTCTTTATGAGTTATATTCAGCAAATGCCTTGAAAGATCATCTTCTGTAAGACGTTTAAACTCAAAATGCTGACATCTTGAATGGATAGTTTCAGGAATCTTTCTTGGCTCAGTAGTTGCGAATATGAAATATGCATGAGGTGGAGGCTCTTCTAAGGTCTTAAGAAGGGCATTAAATGCCTCATTTGTAAGCA
>CAYMRT010000033.1:0-17732 GCA_964392885.1 uncultured Desulfobacterales bacterium
AGAACAACCCTTGAGTTTGTGGCATTGAGTCCAGCGTAGTTTAAGCCATTGCAGATCAATTCAAAGAGGGAAGGGGGGACGGAAAAATAGTAGATAGGTATCGAGGCATTTTCATTAATTACTTTTTTAAGTAATTTATACTCCTCTTTTTTATCAAGATTTATAAGGACATATTTAAATCTAGCTAAAAATCTATTAAGTATGTTGTCGTCTATATTATTTTTTAAAAAATTATAGAGTGCCTCCTTTACTTTTTGTTTGAAAGCATCCTCATCAAGCTTGTGCCTGGCTACTCCAATTATTCTAGTATGCTTATGAAGTAACCCTGCTTTATCAAGATGGTAAAGGGCTGGCAGAAGCTTTCTTTTTGAAAGATCTCCAAGCACTCCAAATATAGTAAAATCAACCTGTGTTTTATCTTGTTTCAAGTTTTCACCTTTTTGTTGTTTTATTTTTTTATTAGATGTGGGAAGGCAAAAAAATTCGACGACCAACATCTAGCGAAGATTAATTTTTTATAATCCGCAAGTCAAGAAATAAAGTCAGGAGATTTTGTTTAGCGTCTGACGGGCTATTTCTAGCTCTTCATTTGTTGGTATAACCAGTATCTTAACTTTGCTTGTTTTTTTGCTTATATCAATTATGTCTTTTTGAACAAAGGTATTTTTATCCTCATCTAATAAAATGCCAAGGTGAGATAAGTCTTTAATGGACTTATGTCTAATTAATGGTGAATTCTCACCAACTCCTCCAGTAAACACTACACAATTAAGTCCTGAGAGTACAGCATAATATGCCCCTATGTATTTTTTTATGCGATAGCAATACATTTCTACTGCAAGTTTTGCCTGCGCATCTCCATTTTGTGCCTTTTTTAAGATGTTTCGCATGTCATTTTCATTGCAAATTCCCAAAAGACCACTTTTCTCATATAAGAGTTTTTCAATTTCTTTATAACTTAGATTTGTCTCCCGATGGAGATAAAAGACAATTGCAGGGTCTATATCTCCACATCTAGTTCCCATCATAAGTCCTTCAAGAGGAGTGAATCCCATTGATGTATCTATGCAGCGGCCGCAACTGATTGCGGCAATACTGGCACCATTTCCAAGGTGAATGGAGATCATCTTGAGTTTTTCATAGGGTACTTTCAAATAATCAGAGGCTTTTTTTGATACATAAAGGTGAGATGTGCCATGAAAACCATAACGACGTACCTTGTTATTTTTGTAAAATTCATAAGGCAGGGCATAGAGATATGCGTATGCTGGCAAGGTCTGATGAAAAGATGTGTCAAATACTGCAACCTGAGGTATGTGAGGGGCACGTTTCATGGCAACTTTTATGCCTTCTATATTTGCAGGATTGTGTAAAGGAGCCAAGGCATTTAGAGATTCTAATTTTTCAAGGATTTTTTTATTAACTATAACAGGCTCTTTAAACTCTTCGCCTCCATGTACAACACGATGACCAATTGCAATAAGCCTTTTTCTTGAAAAACCAGCCTCGTTTAAAAGCTCCTCCATTAGTTCTATGGCCTTTTTGTGGGTAGGCAAAGATTTTTCTATGGTAATATGCCTTTTAAAGCCATCTTTTTCAAAGACATAAAGTTTGGCTTTTGTATCTGGCTTGCCTATTTTTTCAATTAGGCCTTTAGCTCTAACTTTTAAGTGCAAGGCTTCAAAGACTTGAAATTTTATGGAAGAACTTCCACTGTTTATGACCAATAGCAACATTATTTGATTAATAAAAAAGGGGCTTAATGCCCCTCAAAGATAATTTTATTCAACGATTGCTCCCTTTGCCCCACTTGAAACCATTCTGGCATATCGAGCTAGATATCCTTCTTTGATTTTAGGTTCAGGGGCCTTCCATTCCTTTTTTCTCTTCTCAAGTTCTGCCTCATCGACCTCAAGGTCTATCCGTCTGTTAGGGATGTCTATTGAGATAATATCTCCCTCTTTAACAAGCCCTATAGGCCCGCCTTCTGCAGCCTCTGGCGAAATGTGTCCTATGGCAGCACCTTGAGTGCCTCCGCTAAAACGTCCATCAGTAAGAAGAGCAACTTCCTTTCCAAGGCCCATGCCAACAATAGCAGAAGTAGGGGAAAGCATCTCTGGCATCCCTGGACCACCTTTAGGGCCTTCATAGCGGATGACCACCACGTCTCCAGAATTGATTTTTCCTCCTAAAATTGCCTCATACGCTTCATCTTCTGATTCAAACACCCTGGCAGGCCCTCTATGTTTTAACATTTCAGGGGCTACCGCAGATTGTTTGACTACAGAGCCATCTGGAGCCAGATTTCCATACAATATGGCAATGCCGCCTTCTTGATGGTATGGGTTGTCAACAGACCTGATTACATCGCTATTGGTGATTTTTACGTCTTTGAAATTTTCCTTTGCACTTTTGCCTGTAACTGTCAAGACATCTCCATTTATTATGCCAAGCTTATCTAGTTCATTAAATATAGCCTGAATACCTCCTGCAAGGTCAAGGTCATAAAGGCTGTGTGGGCCTGCAGGTATCATGTTACATAAGTGTGGTGTCTTTAAACTCATTTCATTAAATACATCTAGAGGCAAATCAACCTTTGCCTCATGAGCAATGGCAGGTACGTGGAGAACTGTATTGGTGGAGCATCCTAGAGCCATATCTATTGCAATTGCATTTTTAAATGCCTCTTCTGTGGCGATGTCTCTAGGTTTTATGCCTTTTTCAACAAGCTCCATTATTTTCATGCCTGTTTTCTTGGCAAGTCTATATCTTTTTGCTGAAACTGCTGGAACGGTGCCATTTCCTGGAAGTGCAAGTCCAAGCGCTTCAGAAAGGCAGTTCATAGAATTTGCAGTAAACATTCCTGCACATGAGCCACATGTAGGGCAAGCCTCATCTTCAAGGCTGCAAAGATCTTCTTCGCTCATTTTACCTGATTTTACAGAGCCTATGCCTTCAAATACAGATATTAGGTTAACTTTTTTGCCATGCCAGTTACCAGTTAACATAGGGCCACCGCTTATTAAAATGGCTGGTATGTTTAGACGAAGAATTGCCATCAACATCCCAGGAGTGATCTTATCGCAGCTTGGTACCACTACAAGGCCATCAAATGGGTGTGCTTGCGCCATTACCTCTACAGAGTCAGCAATAAGTTCTCTGCTGGCAAGAGAATATCTCATCCCCAGGTGATTCATTGCTATGCCGTCGCATACCCCTATCCCTCCAAATTCTACAGGAGTGCCCCCTGCCATTCTGATGCCTGCTTTTACTGCGTCAACTACTTGTCTGAGGTGAATATGGCCGGGAATGATCTCATTAAAGGCATTGGCAACCCCTATTATTGGCCTTTTGAGTTCCTCGTCTGTATAGCCCATTGCCTTAAAAAGGGATCTATGAGGTGCCCTTTCAATCCCCTTTTTCATTCTATCGCTTCTCATTCCAAAACTCCTTTCAAGAGGTTCACTGAGAAATTTTTTGCCAGACAGGTAAAGAACTAGACAACCTTTTAAAACGCCTGTCTTCAAATATCTCTTTACTCCTTTTATAATTTGCAATCAATATGGTTCCAGGGGTTATCTCATCCTCCAAATATCTTTCAAATTCTCTTTCCCCTTCTGTTAATGGACAAAAATAATATACAATATCAAACTCTTTGTACCCTTTATAAGTCCGCAAGTCTTCTTTAATGAGCTGATATTCTTCAAAAAATTCTCTTGCGATTTTTAATGAGGCCTCATCTTTTTCAAGGCCGTAAACATTAAAGCCAAACTGTTCGGCAAATAAAAGTACATTTCCAAACCCACATCCAATATCAAGAAATTTAAGTGAGGAAGGCTCTTTTTTTAGCGTATTTTCAACATAGTCAGCAACTAACAAAAGCTCCTGAAAGACCTGTCTGGTGTCCATTGCAACGAAAGGATATTCTCGTGTAGTCTCATTTTTAGTGTGGTGCTGTATTTGTCTGGAAAAGAGCCCAATAAACCTGTTTATAACACCAAGAAGAATGTCTGTAGTTGGAGGTTCATTTTCCATTGCTTTTTACCCCTTTTTTGGTGACATTTGTGCTAGTGCCTGTATCCTGTGTTTCTGTTTTTTGCGTTTGTGGGAAAAACATCTTTGTTATGTCTTTGTTATTTAAAATTATTTTTCCATCAGGAGTCAAAGAAAGATTAAGGGCTTCAACTACTTTGCCATTTATATCTCTTCTTTCACCAAAGGCAAATATTGTTGCAAGAAGCTGCTGCGCACTTGGATCTTTTGTAAGGCTTTCAACAATAGCCATTAGATTGTCTGGATTCTCAATTCTTATATTTAGTGACCCTACAGCCTTAAATACAGACTTAACATCGGTTTGCATGTTCAGGTCCATAGTAGTTAATGTCTCAGGTACTCCAATCAGAGATATCATTGCTCCTAGGTGCAAGGGATTTTTTTCAAGCCTTGTCATAAAGTTTCCTACTATACCTGCCTTAAAATGTTGTGGATTGTTTTTATAATCAGAAAGTGGATTTTCCCCTAACAACTCAAGAATTGGAGGCAGGTTCATAAGCTGAATGTGAAAGTTTGCACCTTTGAAATATCTTGTAAACAGTGCAGTTATAAGGCCAGAATAACCTACGCTTAACCTTATTGAATTACTATGACCCTTATTTAAGTCATAGCCTCCAGAAAGCCAAGCAGAAGCCAGAGAAACGTTATTTGTTGGGTTTTTGCCCTTTAGATCAATTCCCTTTAAATCTATTTCATAACTGCCCTTGTTAATAAGTGAGAAGATTGTCTTAAATGTTTCTTCAATATATCTGTTTAGAAGTTGTTCCTGTTTTTGAGTGTCATTGGCAGATTCAAGAGTTGAAATTTTCTCTCCTATACTTTTAAAAAAATTTGATGGCAGTAGCTTGCTATTAACTTTACTATAAAGTTTAAATTCTTTACAACTACCTTTTCTATAACGAGAGCTTGTTTCAGGCTTGCTAGAGTTATAATAAAATGGGCCAAGTGTTAAGCTAGAGTCTGCTATTATATTATCTTTTTTTGAGTTCTTTTTATAGTTAGCTGTTATTTTAAAATTATTTAAATCTAGTTGAAGATTTTTAGGGTCATTTATTTGTATTTTACCTATTAAAAATTCACCATTTGAAGAGTTGATGAGATATATTATCGTATCTAAGGCAGATAATATCTTTTTTACTGATTCTGTAGAGATATTTTTTGAACTATCCATTATCTCAGTTTGAGATAGTATCTTTTTAGTCTTTATGAATTCTTTTAAATTATTACCAGTTGTATTTGTTGTAAGACTTATATTTGAAAGATGTGTTATAGTTTCAGTTGAGTTTCCTTCTTCTTGATCACTAATTGATATTGTAAAATCTTTAATATATCCTTTAATTGATTGACGCCAATCATCTTTAGAATTTTCTGCTGTAATGCTATATTGTCCATTAATAGGTTGAGCAGTTATTTTAACGCTCGCATCTTCGCTTAATAATGTTAGTTTACCAATGTTGCATTTAAAGTTAGTATAAGCTTTAAGCTGTGTATTCCAATTGCCTACTATCTCTTGATTATTTATGGTAATTGTTCCTTCTTTTTTACCTTTTGTAATAATTGGTACCTTTTCTGGAAATAAAAATTTTACTTTTAACAAATCATTTTTTATGGGAAAAATTTTAATGGTAACTGGACTAAAGATAATTTTATCATTGGGGTTATTGGGATTTATTATTTCAAACTGGTTAAAAACCGTTTTAAATGATCCATCGGTATTTTCAACTAATTGATAGTTATGGCTGACTTTTAGCTGTGTGCCTCGGTTTAATGCATATTTTTCTAAAGATGTAATAAAGTCTTTAATCACTTCATCAGCAAGGGCTGCTTGCTGACTCTTGTCTTTATTTTGTGATATAGGAATTTTTTCAGTCTGATTTCCTGATTGTTCTGCTATGGCTAAGCTTAAAGTAAAAAGGACTAAATAGAATATCAAAGAGATTTTCTTAAAAATGCGCAATATCATGGCACTCTCCTTTTAAGTATTAAAAATTAAATTTTATATTAATTCATAACTTAAAAATTAAAAAGACTTGTTATCTCTGTGCCATCTTTTTAACTAGGTTTAAGTTATTATTTTAGTTAAGTTTATCTAAGGCCATCTGACAATGCAAAAAGTTTTTATTACTTAGATGTCATGGGTCGATTATTTTATTAGAATAAATATTATTTGATGGATAGATGAAGTTTTCTGAATGCTCTGTTTTAAGCAACATTTTTATAAAAATTCACTAAATATGGTTTTAGTTAAAAGTATCTATATTTTGAAATATAAATTTACAAAATTTACAAATATCATTAGTTATTTTATAGAATTTAAAATTATAAAGATGATTTTTAAAGAAAAAATAATTATTCGTTTAGCTAGTTTGAGTTAATGTGATATAATTTTTAAATTACTTGAATGGTATTAAGCATTTCTATGAAAACGAATAAATTTTTATCTGAAAAACTGATTTTTATCTTTGTCGTAGTTGCTTGGTTTATATTAATTATGGGTTCACTAATTTGGGATTGGTATGATACTGAAAAAAATGCCATTGAAATGGCAAAAACGCAAGGACTTGCTGCCTATCAGCGTGACATTTCTTATAGACTCTGGGGTGCAATGGTTGGCGGAGTATATGTGAGTGCAGACAAGGTAAAACCCAATCCCTATTTATCGTTTTTAAAAGAAAGAGATGTCGTTACCACTTCTGGCAAAAAATTGACCTTAGTTAATCCTGCCTATATGACTAGAATGGTGTATGAGATGGCAGGTAGCCGCTATGGGATATTAGTCCACTTAACAAGCCTTAAGCCTTTAAACCCAAAAAATGCTCCAGACAAGTGGGAGCGCAAGGCATTATTGTCCTTTGAAAAAGGGAAAAAGGAAGCCTTTCTTTTAGAAAAAATAAATGGGAAAAGATACCTAAGATATATGAAACCCTTTGTTACTGAAGAATATTGTTTAAAGTGCCACAAAAGACAAGGCTATAAGGTGGGAGATATAAGAGGGGCCGTCAGCATCTTCATTCCGTTTGATACATATTTTGCAAGCATAGCAAAACGTCATAATCAGTCTATTATAATTCATGGGCTTATATTTTTGTTTGGGTTGTCAGTGCTACTTATTGGAGCAAGTTTGCTAAGAAGAAGTAAGGCCGAGCTAATTAAAAACGAGGAGCGCCTTAGGACTCTCATGAATGCAATGCCAGATATTGTTTGTTTTAAAGATGGAGAGGGTAGATGGCTTGAAGCAAATCAGTTTGACTTAAAACTTTTTGGGCTGGAAGGAGTTGATTATAGAGGGAAGAAAGATTCTGAGCTTGCTAAATATTCAGAGTTTTATAAAGATGCGTTTTTAAATTGTGAAAAGACGGATGAGTTGGCTTGGCAAAAAAAGGGTCCCACTAGGGGAGAGGAAGTAATTCCACTGCCCAATGGAGACTATAGAATATTTGATGTTATAAAGGTCCCTTTGTTTTATGAAGATGGAAGAAGGAAAGGGTTGGTAATTGTAGGAAGAGACATAACAGAGCAGAAAAAAGTACAAGAACAACTGGAGAATGTTTCTCGTTTAAAGGGGTTAATTCTTCATTTAGCCATTGATTTTATAAATATTCCTTTGGAAGAGTTTCATGAGCATATTGATGAGTCGCTAGAATTAGTTAGCGAGTTTTTAGATATAGATAGAGCTTATTTGATTAGCTTTGATCACTCTCGCAATGTAATGTCTATAACAAATGAATGGTGTGCAAGAGGTGTTGAATCTAGATTAAGCAAAAATCGAGAGATATCTAAGGAGGAGTTTATAGGGTGGATCAATGCTTATAAATATCGTGAGACAGTTTTAGTTGAAGACGTAGATAAGTTGGAAGATGGTGGTTTAAAGAGCTTTTTAACAAATTTTAATGTAAAATCTTTTATCTTATTCCCAATTAAAAATAATGATGAAATTTTAGGAGCAATTTGCTTTGAGTTTATTAAGGCTTCCAAAAAGTGGAGTGAAAATTATATCACAGTACTTAAGCTTTTATCAGCAATTTACGCGAATGCTATCCTTAGATCAAAAATATTAGAGCAACTGAAAGAAAGTGAGAAAAAATATAGAGAACTTTTTGAAAGAATCCCTGCAGGTTTATATCAGAACACTCCAGAACCTAATGGGCGTTTTTTAGTGGTCAATCAAGCTTTAGTAGATATGTTTGGTTATGACAGTATAGAGGAGATGCTTAAAGTTCCTGTTGTCAATTTATATCCTGATGCTTCTTTGCGTATTAAATTTTCTGAAAAGTTGATGCAAGAGGGAAGTGTCAAAGATCATGAAATGCAACTTAAAAGAAAGAATGGCTCTTTGTTTTGGGTCTCTATTACAGCAAATGTGGTAAAGGACTCTAACGGAAATATACTGTATTTTGAAGGGGCGGTCCAAGATATTACAAGGCGTAAGGAAGCAGAAAAAGAAAAAGAGAAGTTACAACTTCAGCTCCAACAAGCTCAAAAGCTTGAATCAATTGGGCGATTAGCCGGCGGGGTTGCACATGATTTAAATAATCTATTGTTGCCAATTTTGGGCTATAATGAGTTAATATTAAATCGTTTGGATAGAGACAGTGAAGCGTATCAATTTGTGGAGAGGGTATCTGAAGCTGCAGAGCGAGCAAGAGATATTGTACGACAGCTTCTTGCTTTTAGTAGAAAAGATATTTTCGACATTGTTCCTTTAGACCTGAATAAAGTTCTTGTTGAGTTTGAAAAACTTTTAAGGCGAACCATTAGAGAAGATATTGAGATTGTATTGGAGTTGGCTCCAAACCTTCCTACTATAAAGGCTGATAAGGGGAAGATTGAGCAAGTAATCTTGAATTTGGCAATCAACGCTCAGGATGCAATGCCTGATGGTGGAACGTTAACGCTTGAGACTGCATTGGTTGAGCTTGATGAAGAGTATGCTTCATCCCATAGAGGTGTTATACCTGGTTCGTATGTATGTTTAAGCATTAGCGATACAGGTCACGGAATGGATGAAGAGACAATGAAGCATATTTTTGAGCCTTTCTTTACTACTAAGCCAAAGGAAAGCGGTACAGGCTTAGGGTTAGCTACAGTTTATGGAATTGTAAAACAGCATAAGGGCAATATATGGGTATATAGTGAAGTAGGGAAGGGAACTACATTTAAAATCTACTTGCCGGTATCCGGCGAGGAAGAGATTATCGAAGCTGATATAGAATATCTAGATGAAGAGTTAGAAGGCACTGAAACAGTGTTGTTAGTAGAGGATAATGATGAGGTAAGAGAACTAGTTAGAGACATCTTAAAAGAACATGGTTACAGGGTAGTCGAAGCTAAAGACCCAGTAATGGCAATTAAAGAGGCACAAGACTCCAAAGACAAAATTCAGCTTTTATTAACAGATGTCATAATGCCAAAGATGAATGGCAAGGAATTATATGAAAAGCTTATCCAGTTCTTCCCTGACCTGAAGGTGGTTTATATGTCGGGTTATACTGAAAATGTCATATCTGAACATGGAGTGCTTAAAAGAGGAATACATTTTATTTCAAAGCCCTTTTCTCGAATTACTCTTTTAAAGACTATTAAAAAGGCACTTAAGAAACAGTAATTTTAGCTTTTGGCTTATTTTTTCTTCTGTTCTTGGGCTTGTTTTTCTAAAAGTGCCACTAGCTTTTTAAGTTCATAGTCTCCTTCATAAAAGGCATCTGCTACTAAATAGGGGGTTTCATCACTGTACATTGCTGCATCAATCAGCCTTGTAAATCCAAGAAGTCTTCCAATAATTACAAGCTTTTCTTCAATTACTTCTAATGGAGCAAGTTCAAATACTCCGTTAACCAAGTCACCTTTTACATCTGTGAAGAAGTCTGCTCTTTCAAGTATTTCTCCAATAGCAAGTGCACGTCTATGACGCTGGGTCATTGTAGTACCGCCACCTTTGAATCGAAATTTTATATAATTTTCTCTTGTATCTAGTCCACAAACTGTATCTACCATTGTAAAATGAAAGTCCATTCTAGCATTGAGATTTAGATAATCGCGGGCAATTATTACATAATTAGGCATTCCTATTGGTCGCTGGCTTCTTGTGTCAGACATCCATTTGCCCATTACTGAGCTTACATCTCCAACAACAGGGGGAGGTCCAGCCCATCTAAGCCCTGGGGTTGAAATACCTTTCCAAAGTGCCTTAAATGGCTTGCTGATAATTTCATCAGGGGTAACAGAGCGCTTTTTTTTCTGCATTGGCGCAAGTCCACCGCCAAGATCGATGATATGGAGAAAAAAGGGTATGTCACTTTTAAGTTTAAATACAACCCCTGACGTCTCTTCTAAAAGTTCATCTCCTGCCTCGAAAAAGGCAAGAACTGCCTTTTCATGAACATATCTAACTATATCATGAAGAGAGCGGCATTCCACAATTGAAAATGTTGGTCCATAGGCATCTGTAAGATTTAATTTGATAGTTAGTTCTTTTAATTGATCAATAACAGTATTACCCTTTTCTGATTCTTTCTTTACTTCTGTTGTTTCTATTTCCTTTTGCTTTTTAAAGCTATCAAGTGCTTCTTTTATTTCCTCATCTTTTGCTAAATATACCTTCCCTCTGTCAGCGTCTATTGTTATCCATTGACCTTCTTCAAGTTTTTTCATGGCATCTACAAGGCCAACAATCATTGGTCTGCCATATTCTCGTGCGACGCAAGATAGGTGATCAGCAGGATTTCCAAAATCCACAAGTATTCCAGTTACCTTGCTCATTACCTTCGCTGCATCTACTAGGCTTCGATGAAGCACCAATACAGTTGGTTCATCAAAAGATGAATCCAGGTCTTGTCTTTTTTTGACCTTTTTTACCTTTCCTGTTGTAATTCCCCTTGATGTAATAAGGCCTTGTTTAAAAATAGGTTCTCTTTGGTCAACTTTGATGGTTTTAGGTCCAACGTGTTTTTCAAGGATGAGTGGTCTCGACTGTATTATCCATATCTTTCCACTTTTATCTATTGCCCACTCTATGTCTTGGGGAGAGCCTAGAAATTTTTCAAGCTCAAGTCCTAAGGATATCAACTCCTTAACTTCTTTATCAGATAGCACAGGACTTTTTTGAAGTTCTGGTGGAATATTCTCTTCAATAAGCCCTCCCTTTGGATTCAAGCTGAGACGTTTTGTTTTTAGTGATATAACAGGTGAGCTAGAGTACAACCTTTCTTTGGGGGTTCTAAAGGGCTTATAAATATCTGCCATTGATGCACCAGAGACGACCAGTTCACCCATGCCGAATACAGCACTTATAAGCATTGTTTGTTTTTCTTGATCATTTGGATCAACAGTAAAAAGAACTCCAGCCTTCTGGGCATCTACCATTTCGATGCAAAGGATTGCCATATTAAAATCAAGTGGCTTCATTCCAGCCCCGATCCTATATGCCAGACTCCTTGCATTAAAATTACTGGCAATCACTTTTTTTACAGCGTCTTTTAACTCATCAAAGGATACAACATTCAAGACAGAGGTGAATTGCCCTGCAAAGGAGTGGTGTTTCCCGTCTTCACTTAAAGCACTGCTTCTAACTGCAAGACCTTTTCCTTGTTCAAAATATTTGGACGAAATGAGTCTGAGGGCGTCTTCCAGAGGTTTTGGTATTTGAGCAGCCATTACCTCTTTTTTTATCTCTTCTTCTAATTCTTTGGTAATAGCCTTTCCTTGAAATAAAAAAGGTTGAAGTTTTTTTAAGATCTTGAATGAAAGACCTGTTTCTTCCAAAAAGAAGCGGCAACTATGTGCCAAGATAGAGAATCCGTCTGGCACATTAAATTTACCTTCACTGCGAAGAAGGGCAAGGTTACATGCCTTTCCACCTGCGAAGTTGGAACATTGTGGCAAGATTTCATTTAATGATACACAAAGTGGGATGTCTTTATGGGTAGGTACTTTCTTTAAAAGTTCATTTATTTTTTCACTTACTTTTTGATGTATCTTGAATAGGCCAGTATGGCGTTCATAATCAAGCTGATTAATTTTTTCTACTAATTCTCCTGTAACATCTATTAATTCATGAATCTTATTTTGAAGGCTTGGACCAAAAAACTCTGTTTCTCTAAGTTTTAGATCTATATCGGTTATTAGTTCAACAGCCTTTGTATTTTCATATAAAAGAGACCTAAATATTTGATAACGCCATTTAAGCTCTTCAAGGGCCTCTCTGGCTTTTTGCTCTCGCAGTTCTTGAATTTTGCCAATTTGTTTTTTTATCCAATTAAACATAACCGAAGCCTTTAAAGTTTACAGGTCTCGCCGCAAAGATCTACAAACTTGTGGTAAAAGCGTTCCACGGCATGTTCGTCAGCCATTCGTACGTCAAGTTGTCTGGTAAAGGCTATAAGTTCACCTATGTGTTGAAGGATTTTAATTAGTTCATAGTCTTCAATTCCTTTTAATTTCCCAATTACAATGTCTTTTTTGACTTCTGCTTTAAAACCAAGAGCTTCAAGGATCCATCTTATCAGTTCAGCACGTTTTTTTCTCTTTGACTCCTCTGCAAAGCCTCCTGCAAAGCGAAAATAGATATAGTTATTATCTGGTTCAGGGCAGACATAAGAATCAATGACATTAAAATGATAGCCCAAAAGGAGGCTTAGATTCATATAATCATAAGCGACTATTGCCAGATTTTGACCAGAATACTCTGGAGGGTTTGTTAACATGCTAACCGGTCTTACCATGCTAGAAAATAGATCTCCTAGGCCAAATGGAACAGGCTCGCTGTCCCATGCTTCTTTTCTTAACAAGCCTGTTAATATTGCCTTAAAGGGCACGCTTCTTATTTGGGAAGCTGTAACCTCTTTTTGATCTTCTTTAACATCTACTCCAGAGCCTATATCTATTATATTTATTTTTATAGGAATTGAGGCCTTGAGGGCTAAGATTCGTTCGTCTCCAAAAGATCGTAAAGATGAAAATTGGTCAATAAGAGTTTCAACAGCCTTTATGTGACAAAAATGTATTATGTCATGGATTGTCTTACAACGTTCAGGAGCAAAGTCTTTAGATGCAGGGTCAACCAGATATAGAGGGGCTACATAGCTCAAGATCCTTCTAAGCGTTTTTATTTCAGGCTCTTCCATGTATTCCCAATCGCGTCTTGCTTCTACTTCTACAAGTTCTTCAACTATTCCTTCATAAACCCTGCGTTCATCTGCATCAACTGTCACCTCCATGCCATCTTTTAATACAGAGGTTGCCTTTCCTGTGCCAAATATGGCAGGCACTCTATATTCTCTAGCAATAGTTGCAAGATGACCGGTCGAGCTACCAACATCTGTAATGATGGCACTAGCCTTTTTTAACACACGGCTAAGTTTTGGATGTGCATATCTTGATACTACAACTGCACCTACTGGTACATTTTCAAGATCTCCATCTGGATCAACATGCACCACAATGCCAGATGCTATTCCAAGCTGGGCTGTTTGCCCAACCCCATCAAGTATAATAGGAAATTTCTTAAGTATTTTTTCAATGTTTGTATCTACAGGTTCTGGTACAGCTTGAATGCCAAGGCGTCTATTTTGAAGCACTATTAATTCGCCTTTTTTATCTATTGCCCATTCAATATCTCGGGGAGTGCCAAAGGCCTTTTCGCACAGCATAGATATTTCTGAAATGTTTTTGATGGCATTTGTATCAAGAAGGGAAGAACCTCTTTTCATATTTTTAGCACTTATATCAAGAGGGGTCTTGCCAGTTGGCATCTTTTGATGAAGAGGTTTTTCAGTTATCATACTTGACACCAGAGTAAAAGGATATGCTCGCTTGACCATATACTGGTCTCCAGTATGATGACCGGCAACTAGTGTCTCTCCAAGCCCTTCAACTGCCGATATGACAAGACATTCTTTACATCTTCCCAGTGGATCTCTGGTATAGGTTACACCCGAGATGCTGGCATCTATCATCTGTTGGACGCCAACTGCAACTGGACTTGTATAAAAATCATCTTTTGATCCAATGTAATCTATTACCCCAGGCATAAACCTGGCCATTATCACCTTTTTATATGCCTCTAATACATCTTCTGGCTTCACATTTAAAATAGTGTGGAACTGTCCTGCAAAACTTCTCTCTGTATCCTCTCCCACAGCACTGCTTCTTACAGCAAGTTTTGGTATGTTCCCTATATCTTCAATTAAAGATTGTAGTTCTTCCTTAATGGCATGAGCTAATTCAATAGGTATCTTTGACTTTAAAAAGACATCTTCTACTTTTTTTTGGGCCAATAGAGGGTCAGGTTTTTTATTATAAATTTTTTTGATCTTTGAAATTATATTGTTTTTTTCCAAAAAAAGCTTATAGGCGTTGACAGTAATTGCAAAGCCATGAGGAATTTTTATTTGAAAATTGTTATAGATATCAGCAAGATTTGCATTTTTTGAGCCTACAAGTTCATCAATGTCTCTGTTTATCTCTTTATAAGAAAGGGTCAATCGTTCACTGTATGGACCTGCTCCGCCAGAGATTAGATCTTCCAGATTAAATCTTATTGATTCGAGCACATCATATAGAATAAGATATTTGCCATCTGATAAGGCGTTTAAGTTATAAATAACTTCTCTTGTTGTCTCACTCACCTTTGTTACAAAGCTTGTTATAAAGGCCTTATCAAAGAGATAGTTGCCACCTAATACCCGTTCAGCATTTGCAATTTCTTCCAGAACCCTATTGTTAAGATCAAGTATCTTTCTAAAGTATTGAAAGGTTCTTTTTAATGACTTTGTAACGTTTTTTTTCATCTCAATATAAGTATAGATGATTTGGCATGTTCAATAAGTTTTAATAAAAGATTAGTAGAAAATATCTTTGAAAAAAAGGATTTTTTACCCATCCATAAAGCAACCATACCTTCGTTTGTTGCTCTAGCAACATACTCTTCAATCTCTTTCTTCTCTATAAAAGTGATCCAAGCCTTCATACCCTTTTCATTGTAATAGGCAAGAATCTCCAACATTTTTCTTTCAACATTATCTTTTCCCACAACACCTTTATCTCCCATGAGGCCAACAATTTTTAAACCGGCATCGTGAATCGTTACCATTTGGTTTATTAACTCAAGAGATTCTTGACTTACATTTGATTGATCTAAAAAAGATGTGATCTGTCTTGGATCGGTGCTTTCCTTTATTATTAACACAGAACAGTTTGCATCTCTTGCAATCTTATAAGGAAGCCCAACCACGCCTTGCCACTCGCAATCCATGCCTTTACTGCATCCTAGCACAATCAAATCAGCATCTAGTTCTTTTGCTTGCTTTAGGATCTCCTTTGCAGGATCTTTTATAAGAGCTAGTTTTAGCACAAATTCTTTTATGCCTTTTGTTTTAAAAAGAAGTTCACCACCACTGGTTTTGGTAATTTTTATGGTTTTAGGTATCTTATATGGTCCGTCTTTTTCTCCAATAAAATGATAAAAACTTTTAGCATACTCTTGTAATAGTTTTTCAGGATCTGAAATATCTTTTTCATTACACACGATTAAGAGCGTGGTGTCTGCCCAGGTATTGGCGCAAAGGAGTGCCAAGTCTTTTAATATGTTGAAACTGTATGAATTGCCATCTAATGCCCCAAGTATTCGCATAGCTCATCTCCTAATCTTAGTTACTTACACAAAAGAACCGAGTTGGGTGACTGGGCCAAGGCTTCAGATATTAAAGACTTCCTTGGAAGAAAGCTACATGCAACAAATGCATAATTTATCATAAAATCTCCTAGCGCCTCGGGAGTGCCAGTAACAGCATGTGCGTTAGAGATGTTTAGCCCTTTTTGTGAAAAAAAGTTTCTACTTTCCTCAATAAGGATTTCAGCCTCCTTGTTACTTTCAAACTCAAGGGTATCTACGTCCTTAAATTTATAATGGATAAGCTCTATTTCCATTTCAGAGTTTTTTATAAGTTTATCTAACGTAAGGATAATGGGATTTGTTTGTACTCCATTTCCAATAAGTACCCCAATAGTTTTTGATACAGATAGATTTTTTACACATAAGATAGAGCAAGGGACGTTTTTGTATAAATCGGATTCTAAGAGTTCAAAAAAATTTTCGCTTTTTGAAATAGGTAAGTGTCCTTCAATAAATAAGTCATAAGCTCCCACTCTTAGTTCTTGAAGAATTTCCCTTTCTCTATCACCAATTTTGATCTTAGGTGGACCGCTAAATGTACATTTTACCTTTTCAGTTTTTAAAAGCCTAGAAATGGTGGCCTGTCCTGATTCTAATATGCCAGTTTCCCAAGAGCGCCTTACCCACCCTGTGCCAGCTTGTTCTTTTTCATCAGGTTCAACAACATGGATGATAAAAGTTTCCAAGTAGAGTAAGGAGCTTAAGTAATCTACATATCTCAGGGCAATGCTAGAGGCCAAATTTTCATCCAAGTAGAGTAATGCTTTTGCCATTTGTCATCTCCTGTATTAATGAATTAGGCGCTTTTATTTTTTTTGATGTGCTCTACAGCCTTACCAACAATTTCAATAATTTCACCCAACTTGAATGGCTTTGCCAAAAAATCAAACACTCCTTTTTTAAATGATTCTTTAGCGGTCTCCATGGTAGCAAAACCTGTTATTACAATAATGGCAGTATCTGGCCAAAGCTTTTTGACCTCTTCAAGAAACTCCATGCCTGAGATGCCTTCCATTTTTAGATCTGTAATAACAATGTCAAACTTCTGGTTTCTCACTCTCTCTAAGGCCTTGCTGCTTTCTGTAAAGCTTTCTACCTGATATCCTTTTTTCTCTAAAGCTGGCTTAAGGCGCTTGGCCACTATTGGTTCGTCATCTAAAATTAATATAGAGATGTTTTGTTCACTCATTTTTAGCCTCCATCAATTTGTATATTTTGTTTTTAAACTCTGTAATGCGCTGATCATTTACCATCATCACATCAAGTTGCCTGGTAAATCCTATTAAAATTCCTATTAGATAGAGCCGACTTTCCATCTCATTTTGGGCCAATCTTTTAAGGCGACCTACAACCAAATCTCCTCTGGTTTCCACCATAAAGTCATAGTGGGCAAGCACCTCTTGAATCATTTTAGCCCTTCTATTGCGCCGTTCACTTTCTGTTACTCCGCCAAAAAATCTAAAATATATGTAATTTTCTATTATGTTTTCAGATAAGTAGGTATCTACCATTGTGAAATGGTAACCTAGGCGAAGGCTTAGGTTTAAGTAATTATGACTGATGACGGCAAGGTTTTGTCCAACTGACTTTGGATCCATATATTCTGCTGAAAAGGTCCTGGTAAGACTCGACATGAAGCTCGACATATCAACAGACAGAGGATCATTGTTCCAGGCGCCAGGATGTTTTAGGCCCTTAATTAAGGCAAGCATTGGCAAAGAGGAGATTTGTTCAGGAGTTATAATTGATGACTTTGTTTGGTCAAAGTTTTTTAGCCCCCCTCCAACATCTATTATCACTAAATCAAGGGGAATATGCCATTTTAACCTACCAACTGAGGCGTCTTTTGTGTTAATGCCTGAAAAATGAAGGTCCACTAGAGCCTCTACTGCTTTTTCATGAACAAATCTGGTAATATCATGAAATGTTTCACAGCCTTCAGGCCTAAAATTTTTATCAGTAGGATCAACTAGATTTAGTGGCTCAATTTTTCTAAGGATTCTTCTTA
>CAYMRT010000034.1:0-8877 GCA_964392885.1 uncultured Desulfobacterales bacterium
TGTTTAAAAACTAAAAGTTTGTGTTATCTTACCGGAAAAGGTACTGAAGTCTCTCCCGGACTTCAAATCCGGTGCACCGTCTGAGAAAGGCAGTGGGTGGGTTCGATTCCCATGCGCTTCCGGCATCTAATCTTTCTCAACCCAGATAACCACTAACATTCCGGTATTACTTCTCTAACCTAAAAAACGATTTCAAGAAAAGGTGAAGTCTATAGAAACTTATGCTATTTGCCTACATCTAATTCATTTAGTAAACTCTCATCTAAAATTTAAAAAGGCGGTTTTTATGGCATACAAAGATCTTCAAGAATTTATAAAGCACTTGGAAAAACAAGGAGAACTAGTAAGAATAACAGAACCTGTAAGCCCAGAACTTGAGGTCACTGAAATTACAGACAGGGTCTGCAAACTCCATGGGCCGGCTCTCCTTTTTGAAAATGTACCAGGCTATAATATGCCTATTCTTATGAATGCCTTTGGTTCCTTTAAACGCATGTCATTGGCACTTGAGGTACCAAACCTTGACAGCCTTGGCCAAGAAATTCTTGATTTTATTGAGGCAGAGGCTCCAGACACCCTTCTTAAAAAGCTAAAAATAGTTCCCAAAATAAAACGGATTGCCAATACAGTACCTAAAATGGTAAAAAAGGCACCCTGCCAAGAGGTAATTCTTAAAGGCGATGATGTAAACCTTGAACTCCTTCCTGTACTTAAATGTTGGCCTGATGATGGAGGGCCTTTCATCACACTTCCTGTAGTCTTTACTAAACATCCTGAAACGGGCATTAGAAATGTAGGCATGTATAGAATGCAAGTATATGACAAAAAAACAACAGGAATGCATTGGCACACCCATAAGGGAGGTGCCCATCACTATAGGATAGCAGAAAGGAAAAATAAAATATTGGAAGTTGCCGTTGCTATTGGTCCTGATCCTGCCATGACTTATGCTGCAACAGCTCCACTTCCTGATGATATTGATGAAGTACTTTTTGCAGGTTTTTTGAGAGAATCCCCTGTTGAGCTAGTAAAGTGCGTGACAGTTGACCTCGAGGTGCCAGCAACTTCTCAAATAGTGCTTGAAGGGTATGTAAAGCCAAAAGAAAGACGAATTGAAGGCCCTTTTGGAGATCATACAGGCTATTATTCCCTGGCTGATGAATATCCAGTTTTTCATGTCACATGTATGACGATGCGCAAAAATCCAATTTATCCTGCAACTATTGTAGGCCAACCACCGCAAGAAGACTGCTATATGGCAAAGGCAACAGAGAGGCTTTTTTTACCATTTATTAAAAAAACTCTCCCTGAAATTGTTGACATGAATCTTCCCATGGAAGGAGTCTTTCACAACCTAGCTTTTATTTCCATAGATAAAAGATATCCAGGTCATGCCAGAAAAGTAATGCACGCCCTCTGGGGGCTTGGACAGATGATGTTTTGTAAAATAATATGTATCTTTGATAAAGAGGTAGATGTACAGGATCTTAGCCAAGTGTTATGGAGGCTTGGCAATAACATTGATCCAAGACGAGATATTGTCTTTACAGATGGCCCAGTAGATGCACTTGATCATGCCGCTCCTCTCCCTCACTATGGCAGCAAAATGGGAATTGATTGCACAAGAAAATGGCAAGAAGAAGGTTTTGAAAGACAGTGGCCTGACGTAATAGAAATGAGCCAAGAGATTAAAGAAAAAATAGACAAGATATGGCCAAAACTTGGAATTGAAAAATTTATTAAAAAATGAATTCTCAAAAGATTCTTATTGCAATAACAGGGGCAAGTGGCTCTATTTATGCAAAATACTTTTGCAAAATTATTCATACACTTGACCTTCAGGTACATTTAATCTTTTCTGATACTGGTCTTGAAGTCACAAGATTTGAACTTGGAGAAACAGGCCTTAATGAAATTCGTTCCTGTAGTGTAGCAGAGTTTGATTGTAAAAAATTCTTTGCTCCTCCTGCAAGCGGATCAAGCCGCTATCACTCTATGGTTATAATACCATGCACCATGGGAACGCTTGGTGCTATTTCAAACGGGATCAGCCAAAATTTAATTCACAGAGCTGCAGACTGCTTTTTAAAAGAGAAAAAAACAGTCATAGCTGTAGTACGGGAAACTCCACTAAATGAGATTCACCTTGAAAATATGTTAAAATTTAAAAGGGCTGGCGGGACAATATATCCCGCCATGCCAGCCTTTTATTCTCATCCTAAAAGTCTTGATGATATGGCCTATTTTTTTGCAGGCCGCCTTGCAGAATTTCTTGGTTTTGAAGTAAAAGACTTAAAAACTTGGGATAATTCTTAAGTTAAAGTCTTTCTATAAGCTCTACAATAGTTTTCACTCCAAAACCTTTTGCTCCTTTTCCAAGAAATCCAAGAGGCTCTTCCTTTACGCTTGGCCCTGCAATATCAATATGTACCCAAGGAATATTTTCATCTACAAAATTTTTAAGAAAAAGGGCAGCAGTTATGGCACCTCCCCACCTTGTACCTATATTTTTCATATCTGCTATTTCAGCCTTTAACTGCTCCATATAAGGCATATGAAGAGGCAAATGCCAAAGATACTCATCTACAGCCTTACCACACTCTATAATAGATTTACAAAGATCTTCATCTGTACCAAATACTCCAGCTATGTCTTCTCCAAGCGCTACAACACATGCGCCAGTAAGCGTTGCAGCATCTATTAAATAATCTGGTTTTTTCTCGCAGGCCAAACAAAGGGCATCTGCAAGGATTAACCTTCCTTCAGCATCAGTATTATCAACCTGAACAGTCTTACCGTTTCTCATCTTGATTATATCTTGAGTATGAAAGGCAGTTGAAGATATATCATTTTCAACAAGTGGCGTAAAAACAATAACATGATAAGGCACTTTAAGACTTGCAAGTGCACATGCTGCAGCAAAAGTCATAGCAGCCCCACCCATGTCATATTTCATGCCGATTTGGCTATTTGCAGGTTTTAAACAGTAGCCTCCGGTATCCATAGTTACTCCCTTTCCAACAAGAGCGATCTTTGCTTTTGCCTTCCTAGGCTTATATTCGCCAATTACAAGGTGAGGACGGGAGGAAGCACCTGAACCTACTGCCAAAATTCCACCGCAACCTTCCTTTTGGAGGCGTTTCTCATCCCAAATTGTGATTTTAAGCCCTGCTTTTTTACCCATCTGTTTAAAAATTTCAGAAAGAGACTGTGGATGAATCTCATTTGGTGGTTCGTTTAAGATGTCTCTTGCAAAGTTTACCCAGGAGAAAATCTCTTCTTTTTGCTTTAATATGGATTTGTCTTTAGATGTTGGTGAAAAGTCAAGGCTACAAAATACAGGTGCAGGTTCCCACTTTTTTTCAAGATATTTATCAAACTTGTATCCACCAAGTAATGTACCCTCAAGGCACACTGGCAAAAAAGACTTATTTTCTTTAGAAATAAAAACAACTATTCTATCAAGACCTTCGTCTTTACAAAATGATATGGCAGAAGAGAGGTTCTTTTTTAGCATCTGTTGGGGAGGAAGATTTTTGTCATCAAGCCTTATAGACTTACAAATATAATACTTTGAATTAAAGGTGCTTGCAGAAACGATCTTAGACTTTCCTTCTTCTTTTGGAGGCGTTATCTCGCCTAAAAAATCTGGAACTTGCTCTTTTGAAAAAATTGCCTCTTGTTCATCTTTAAAGAAAAAAAGTAAAAGATCCCCTGATTTTAAGGTATATCCTTTTTTAAAACTAAAATCTGAAGTTGCCATTAGTCGCCTCCTATTTAGATATTTTTAACAAATTATCATTGTGCGGCATTGAGCATCTTTTTTATCTCTTTATGTGCTAAAAGAGATAATTCGCTTCTTGACAGTCTTTTTTCTTTATCAAATGACCTAATTACTGAGCCTATTTCAACCTCCACAACACCTGGACGTGCAATAAAACTCCCCTTTTTTAAGATATTATGACTCCCTTTTATCCCAACAGGCACAACTGGCCTTCCAGATTTAACAGCAAGCATAAAACCGCCTTCTTTAAAAGATTGAAGCTTTCCGTTGATGCTTCTCGTACCCTCCGGAAAGATAACTATTGAGGCACCAGTTTTTAACTGCTCAGCAGCCTCTTTCATGCTTTTAATTGCTGCTTTGCTATTTTTTCTATCAATTGGGATATAGCCAGACTTTTTCATTGCATAGCCAAGAAGCGGCACTTTAAAAAGTTCCTTCTTTACTAGAAAACGGAACTCTACAGGAAGTGCCTTATAAAGTATAGGGATATCCATCTGACTTGCATGATTGCAAGCAAATATAACAGGTAGCTCTTTTATAAATGAATTATCTCGACATCTTACCTTTACTTTAATGCCACACACACTAAGCACCATGCTAGCCCAAACTCTGGCAACCTTATGTGCAAATGATTTATTACCAGTTATTGATACTCCAATTATTGCAATTGGTGCACAAAATATAAACGAAACTGGAAAAAACCATGGGAATATAAGAGCTGTTAGTATTCTTCTCATACCTCTTCCTTTAACCAGTATTTTCCATAAGATTATAAATACTTACCACAGCATAAAAAGTGGCATCTAAGAAAGGGGCGGCACCTGCCTTTCTAGAAAAGCCTCCACCTTTTGTCTTACAACTAAAAATATAACACTTGGTAATATCCATCTGTTCAAGTGGTGTCTTCAAAAGTTTCAAGGCCTTTATTGCCCAAAAGGTATTTTCTATAAAAGAAGTAGTCCCTGGTAAAAAACCAAACCCTCCATCAGGATTCTGACAAGAGCTAATCCAGTCTGCTGCAAGCTTATCTTGAATTTTATTAGCTTTAAAAGCCCTATCTAAATAAAGAGACATAAAACGCTTTTTAATAATTCCGATAAAACCATACTCTACGATATTTAATTTTAGTTTCTGTTCCAAAAGCTCAGAACACTTTAAAAAATAAAATGCATCTTCTAGGCTTAGAACCTCTTCCTTTATTTTAGTAAATGGATTTAAAATCTTTTCTCCAATAAAATTTAGACAAAATAATAATTGATAAGCACTTTTTTTATTTAGTTGCTGAATTGTTTTAAGCTTTGAAATAAGATATAACTTGTGTGCATCAATATAAAAGTTCGTAATTTTTATATCCAAGCCTTTAGCAACTTCTAAGATCTTAAAAGCATAATAGGTATCTTCAAGTGTAGCAGGAAGTTCCGGTGTAAGAGAAAATCCACCCTCCTTTTTTTGTCTGGCAAAAACAAAACCAAGGGCATCTTTTATTACGCCTTTAATTTTATCAGCTTCTCCCTTTTCCATTCTCAAAGAGCCTATTATAAAACTTGGCCTCATTAAAAAGGGCCGCTGCTAATTCTTCGGTCACAAAACGTCTAGCAAGCCTCCAACGCCAATTACCCTTACTTGTCGATGGAGTATTCATGCGGCAATCGCTTCCAAACCCAAGGACGTCTTGCATTGGCAGTATTGCAGTATGAGCAACAGATGAATAAGCAAGCCTTAAGAAATCCCAATGAATCTTCGTGCCATCGCTATTTGCATAGCGCCTCACTCTTTCTTTGGCAAACTCAGGGACCTGTGGATCTAAATACCATCCTACCACTGTATTATTATCATGGGTGCCACTATACACTATAAAATTTGTATGCTCAAAATTATGGGGGAGGTAAAGATTTTTTTCATCTGAACTAAATGCAAAAATGAGAACTTTCATGCCAGCAAAAGCAAGCTCTTCTCTAAGTTTAATTACAGGCCTTGTTATGGTACCAAGATCTTCTGCTACAATTTCAAGGTATTTAGTTGCTTCTTGCATTTCTTGAAAAAATGCCTTACCTGGACCTCTCACCCATTTTCCTTTTACGGCAGTCTTCTCGCTTGCAGGTATTTTCCAGAAGGCCTGAAATCCTCTGAAATGATCAATTCTTAAAATATCCATAAGAAGAGACATATGAGAAAGTCGCTTTTTCCACCATTCATATAGCTGTTTATTGGGGTTGCCATTAACTTTCCATCTATAAATTGGATTTCCCCAGCGTTGCCCTGTCTTACTAAAATAATCAGGCGGAACCCCGGCAACAAACCTTGGACGCAGAGTATTCTCATCAAGCTCAAAGCATTCTTGGTTTGCCCAGACATCAGCGCTATCAGGAGCTACATAAATAGGTATATCGCCAAACAGTTTGATTCCTTTTTCCTTTGCCCTTTCCCTTAGCTCTTGCCATTGAATAAAAAATTGCCACTGAATAAACTTGTAAAACTCTATTTTTTCAGAAAGGTCCTTTTTTGCCTTATTTAGAGCCTCTTTTTCCCTTCTAGCAAGTTCTTTCGGCCAATCATACCAAGCCTTTTCACTTAAGACAGCTTTTATAGCCATAAAAAGGGCATAGTCTTCAAGCCAATATGAGTGCTTTTGACAAAACTCTTCAAAACTCTTTCTATCTCTATGGGAAATAAAGTTATAAAAGGCCTTTTTTAAAAGAACTTCCAAAAATGGTTCAACTCTTTCAAATTCAACCAAATATTCAGAAAACTTTGGTATGTCTTTAATATCATGCTCTTTTAAAAATCCGTGCTCATATAACCCGTCAGGAGACACAAAAAGTGGATTTCCTGCAAAGGAGGAGCTACTCATGTATGGAGAATGGTCAAGGCCTTTCTGAGTTGGTCCAAGAGGAAGAAATTGCCAAATTGATTGACCTGCATTTTGCAAAAAGTCTAAAAACCAAAAGGCATCTTTTCCTATTTGCCCTATGCCGTAGATACCTGGCAGAGAGGAGATGTGCAACAAGATACCACAACGTCTTTTCATCAGTCTTTCCTCATTATAAAATAAAAAAGGGCCTAGGTGAAAACACCCGGCCCTATTTTTAGCCTTTTTAAACCGTTATGTCACTTATTTTACTTCTTCAAAATCAGCATCTACTACATCGTCATCTCCACCTTTTCCTGAACCACCGCCTTGACTTCCACTAGCTTGACTACCTGTTGCTCCGGCAGCTCCGGCAGCTCCTGCAGCACCAGCTCCACCAGCCTGAGCTTGCTGATACATCATCTCGGCAATCTTATGAGATGCTTGCATAAGCTCATCCTGTGCCCTCTTTATAGCGTCAATATCTTCGCCTTCCATTGCCTTTTTAAGGGCTTCGATCTTCTGATTAATCTGCTCTTTAGTAGCAGAATCAACCTTATCACCAAGTTCCTTAAGGCTCTTTTCAGTAGTATATATTAAACTATCTGCCTGATTTCTGGCCTCCACAAGGGCACGCTTTTTCTTATCTTCTTCCGCATGCTTTTTGGCCTCTTCTTCCATCCTCTTAATCTCTTCTTCAGTGAGGCCACTTGAAGCCTGGATACGGATAGATTGCTCTTTACCTGTAGCCAAATCTTTAGCAGATACATTTAAGATACCATTTGCGTCAATATCGAAAGTAACCTCAATTTGAGGCACGCCTCTAGGAGCAGGAGGAATACCAACCAGCTCAAAACGCCCGATGCTTTTGTTATCTGCTGCCATCTCCCGCTCTCCTTGGAGCACATGAATAGTAACTGCGTTCTGATTATCAGCAGCAGTAGTAAATATCTGGCTCTTTCTGGCTGGTATGGTGGTATTTTTCTCAATAAGTTTTGTCATAACGCCACCAAGGGTCTCAATTCCAAGAGACAAAGGAGTAACGTCAAGAAGAAGTACATCTTTTACCTCTCCTTTTAAGACAGCTCCCTGAATTGCAGCACCAATAGCAACAACTTCATCTGGATTTACACCCTTGTGAGGCTCCTTGCCAAAGATCTCTTTCACCTTTTCTTGAACCCTTGGCATACGGGTCATACCACCAACAAGAATCACTTCATCAATATCTGCCTTTGTAAGGCCTGCATCCTTAAGAGCAGTTTCACAAGGACCAACAAGCCTTTCAATTAGATCTTCTACGAGAGATTCAAGCTTTGCCCTTGTAAGTTTCTTTACAAGATGCTTTGGCCCAGATGCATCGGCAGTAATAAACGGCAGGTTAATCTCGGTTTCCATAGTAGTTGAAAGTTCGCACTTTGCTTTTTCCGCAGCCTCTTTTAGACGCTGAAGTGCCATGCGATCCTGCCTTAAATCAATACCTGTTTCTGCCTTAAATTCATCAGCAAGCCAGTCAACAATTCTTAAGTCAAAGTCTTCACCGCCAAGAAAAGTGTCACCGTTGGTAGACTTGACCTCAAAGACGCCTTCTCCAATCTCTAAGATTGAGATATCAAAGGTTCCGCCTCCAAGGTCAAACACGGCTACCTTTTCTTCGCCTTTTTTATCTAAACCATAGGCAAGTGCTGCAGCGGTTGGCTCATTTATAATCCTTAGAACATTTAAGCCAGCTATTCTTCCTGCATCTTTTGTTGCCTGACGTTGGCTGTCATTAAAATATGCAGGAACGGTAATAACAGCCTCTTTTACCTCTTCACCAAGATAGTCTTCAGCAGTCTGTTTCATCTTGGTGAGTATCATTGCAGAGATCTCAGCAGGGCTATACTTTTTACCCTGAACCTCCACATAAGCATCTCCATTTGGCCCCTCAACTATTTTATAAGGCACAATTTCTTTAGACTTTTGCACCTCTGGGTCATTAAATTTTCTTCCAATGAGACGCTTTATTGCGAAAAGAGTATTTTCAGGGTTGGTAACAGCCTGCCTCTTTGCAAGCATACCAACCAACCTTTCTCCTTTATCAGTAAAGGCCACCACAGAAGGAGTAGTTCTTCCACCTTCTGCATTGGTAAGGACCTTTGGCTCTCCTCCCTCCATTATTGCCACACAAGAGTTAGTAGTACCAAGGTCAATTCCAATTACCTTTCCCATTTATCAAATCCTCCTTAATTTTTCTGATTCGCTTCCA
>CAYMRT010000035.1:0-5087 GCA_964392885.1 uncultured Desulfobacterales bacterium
TGATGACCTTCTCTGGCCATCCATTTAGCTTATCACAGTCACGTAATAGTTCCTCTGCATAGTCTGTAATTTTAAAAAACCAGCTATCAAGCTCCTTTTCCACAACCTCTGTATCGCATCTCCAACAAAGTCCATCTTCTACCTGCTCATTTGCAAGAACTGTTTGACAACTTTCACACCAGTTAACCTTGGCCTTTTTTCTGTATACGAGGCCCTTTTCAAACATTTCTATAAAAAAAAGCTGTTCCCATTTATAATATTTTGGATGGCATGTAGCTATCTCTCTAGACCAATCATAGGAAAAGCCCATGCGCTTAAGCTGTTTTTTCATATATTCGATGTTTTCATATGTCCACTTAGCCGGGTGAATTCCATGCTTAATTGCTGCATTTTCTGCTGGCAGTCCAAAGGCATCCCAACCCATTGGGTGAAGCACATCAAAGCCTTTCATCATCTTATATCGAGCGATGACATCTCCAATAGAGTAGTTTCTAACATGGCCCATATGAATCCTACCAGATGGATATGGAAACATTTCTAAACAATAAAAGGGCCTTTTCGCTTTTTTATCATCAAGCTTAAAGAGCCTTTCTTGCTCCCATATCTTCTGCTGCTTTTCCTCTATAATTGAAAAATCATATTTCATAGGTTGGCCTTACCTCTCACGGTTAAATCTTTTTAATTGGTTAGCTCTTTCTTTTTATTGCACCAGTTTTTATAAACAGAGTCTAATATTCCATTTATAAAGCGAGATGAATTTTCATCACCAAATTTCTTTGCAAGCTCTACGGCTTCATTTATAGCAACCTTTGGTGGAATATCTGGATGATAACAAAGCTCAAAGATCCCAAGACGCAATATATTTCTATCAACCATTGCCATTCTATTAAGCTTCCAGCCTTTGGAGAAATTCTTTATTACTTCATCTATTTGTTTGCGTCTGAGAAGAACACCTGCCACAATGTCTATTATAAAATCTGAAAGCTCTTCATCAAAAAGATCATTATGCGGCAGTAGTTCTTTTCTATATTGATCAAGAGCGTCTTTGGCAAACTGATAACCTTTGTCCCAGTCAAGATCACCCTCCCAATCTGCCTGATACAGCAATTGAAGGGCTACTTCTCGCCCTTTTCTTCTTGCAGGCATGATTTCCTAAAAAGTTTTTGCAAGATTGGCCATCTCTACAGCAGAAAGTGCAGCGTCCCAACCCTTATTGCCTGCCTTTGTGCCAGCCCGCTCTATCGCCTGCTCAATGGTATCTGTAGTTAAAATACCAAAGGCAACAGGACAGTCTGACTTAAGAGCCACTTGAGCAATTCCCTTGGAAGATTCTGCTGCAACATAGTCAAAGTGTGGAGTTGCTCCACGTATGATGCAGCCTAAACAGATGATACAGTCATACTTTTTTGAGGCTGCCATTTTTTTGGCAATAAGAGGGATCTCAAATGCTCCTGGTACCCAGGCGACTTCAATGTCTTCATCCTTAGCACCATGACGGATGAGTGCATCAAGGGCTCCGCCAAGAAGCTTTTGTGAAATAAACTCGTTAAAACGAGAGACCACTATTCCTATTTTTAATCCAGTTGCATCTAAGTGTCCTTCGTAAGTCTTAGGCATTTATCTTCTCCTTGACAAAACTATCCAGGTGCAACAAGTGCCCCATTTTTTCAGCCTTACATTTCAGGTACTTTATATTCTCTTCATGAGGTGGTATCTCTATTGGCACCCTTTCAACAACTTCAAGTCCATACCCTTCAAGCCCTACGATCTTTTTAGGGTTATTGGTCATAAGACGCATTTTTCTAAGACCCAAATCTCTAAGAATTTGAGCACCTACTCCATAGTCTCTAAGATCAGCCTTAAATCCAAGGGCCTGATTGGCTTCCACAGTATCCTTACCTTCATCTTGAAGACAGTAAGCCTTCAACTTATTTAAAAGCCCAATTCCTCTTCCTTCTTGCCTCATATAGAGGAGAACACCACGCCCCTCTCTAGCTATCTGCATCATGGCATGTCTAAGTTGAGGTCCACAATCGCAACGTAAAGAGCCAAAAACGTCTCCTGTTAGACATTCAGAATGGACTCTCACAAGTATCTCATCATCTGGAGCAAAGTTAGGATCGCCATGAATAAGGGCTATATGTTCATGCTTATCTAAAATGGAAGTATATGCAATAAGCTTCCACTCACCTCCATAAGCTGAAGGAAGCCTTGTTTCAACCTCTCTTTTAACAAAACTTTCAGTTCTTAAACGATATTCAATTAAATCTGCTATTGTTACAATTTTTAGCCCGTGTTTTTCTGCAAACTTTTCCAGATCAGGCATCCTAGCCATGGTGCCATCATCTTTCATAATTTCACATATCACCCCTGCAGGCTTAAGACCAGCAAGACGGGCTAAATCAACAGAACCTTCTGTTTGACCTGCTCTTACAAGCACCCCTCCATCCCTTGCTCTCAGCGGAAACACATGGCCAGGAGTGGCAATATCATCTGGACCACAATCGTCTCTCATTACAGTCTGAATAGTGGTTGCCCTATCATGGGCAGAAATTCCTGTAGTAACCCCTCTTTTTGCCTCTATTGATACAGTAAACGCTGTTCCAAAGCGGCTAGTGTTTCTAGTAGCCATCATTGGTAAGCCAAGTTTATCCACTATTTTCCCATCTAAGGCTAGACATATAAGTCCTCTGCCATATTTTGCCATAAAATTTATATCTTCAGGGGTTACCTTTTCTGCCGCCATGCACAAATCACCCTCGTTCTCTCTGTCTTCATCATCAACGAGGATAATCATTTTACCTTGTTTTATATCTTCTATTGCCTCTTCAATAGTTGCTATTGGCATAGTTCCTTTACCTTATCTTTATTAAAATTTTATTTTACATAAAGCCATGCTTGGCCAGAAATTCTAAATCAATTTTTGACTTCTGCCCACTAAAATCATTCTTCCGCACTGAAAGTAACTTTTCAATATACTTTCCCAGTACATCAAGCTCAATATTAACTTTATCCCCAGGTTTTCTGAAGGCTAGCGTTGTAAGTTTTATAGTATGAGGAATTATTGCAACAGAAAAACTTCCAGGCTTACATTCATTTACTGTAAGGCTTATTCCATCTATGGCAATAGACCCTTTTTCAATAATGTATTTGTCAAATTTCTCATCTAACAAAAAGGTAAAAAAGGTAAAATCTCCTTCTTGTCTTCTTGATAAAATCTGAGCAACTGTATCCACATGCCCACTTACAATATGCCCACCAAGCCTGTCTGAAAGTCTAAGAGCCCGCTCAAGATTCACCTTTTCACCAACCTTGAAACTGCCAAGGGTACTCCTGTTAAGAGTTTCAGGTGATACATCTACGCTAAAACAGCTATCTTGAACAGTAGTAACAGTAAGGCAAACCCCATTTACTGCAATACTTTCACCAAGTTCTGGATCTTTCAGTTCAAAAAGTGGACTAATCAAAAAACGCAATCCATTTTTTATGTTTGAAATCTGCCTTATTTCCCCAAGGCCCTGAACTATTCCAGTAAACATAATCAAGTTAACCCCAAAAAGTATCTATGTTGGTTACATATCCAGTTATTAAATAGTTATCATCAAACCAATTAAGTGCAATATCCCTAAGCCTTTTTGCATGTTGGACTTTATCCACACCATTTCCAAGTATGCTCGAAGGTGCATCTTTTCCGCCAATTACAAGTGGTGCAAAGAAAAAAAAGGCTTCATCAACAAGACCTTTATCCCAAAAACTTCCTTGAACTGTCGCCCCACCTTCAACCAAAACAGATTGAATTTGCCTGCTTCCAAGCTCTCTTAAAAGACTACATAAATCAAGCCTTCCAGTTTGATCCTTTTCAATTCTTAAGACAACAATCCCTTTATCTTCAAATGCTGTTATTTTATTCCTATCTATCTCTTTACTACATACAAGCATTGTTGGTGCATTTGAAGTTACATTAAATAGCTTTAGATCAGATGGACAAGAGAGATTTGTATCAAGAATTATTCTTAAAAGAGTCTTTTTTTCTGCATCCTTATCTCTATATGTAAGGCTTGGATTATCAACTATGGCTGTCTCCTTCCCTACCAAAATAGCGTCGCTCCAACGCCTGAGTTTTTGGCCAAACCTTCTAGCCTTTTCATTTGTTATCCATTTAGAATTACCTGTCTTTGTAGCTACTTTTCCATCTAAACTAGATGCAACCTTGGATCTTATCCATGGCATCCCAGTCTTTATAAATTTTGCAAATGGAGCTAAAATCTTTTTACATTCTCTTTCAAGACATCCTGTTACTACTTCTAACCCCTTTGATTGCAAAAAGGCCGCCCCTCCACCTTTTACTTTTGGATTTGGATCAAGCACTCCAATTACTACTTTTTTAATGCCCGATTTTAAGATGGCCTGAGTACAAGGAGGAGTTTTGCCAGTATGGTTGCAAGGCTCTAAAGTTACATAAATGGTTGCCCCCTTGCAACTATCTCCTGCATCAATTATAGCATTTACTTCAGCATGATTTGTTCCTGCCTTTTTGTGATATCCTCTTCCCACAACCTTGCCTTCTTTTACAATGACAGCACCAACAGCAGGATTTGGGCTTGTAAATCCAATCCCTTTTTGGGCCTCACAAATGGCAAGTTTCATAAAAGTTTCATCATGTTTTGATATATTCATTTATTTACCCCTGGTTATCTTTGTATTGATTTTAAAATCACCCATTCAAACAATAACAAACAGTTTATGTTACACTGTGAAATAAAACCTTGCCATTTACCAAATAGATCCAGTAACTCTCTCTTTATTTATACTTTAAAATATACTTCCTTTTATCATCACAATGATAACCTGCATTTTACTGACTGTGATGGTATTTAATTGAAAATCGTCTACTAGATTTAAACTGTTTTTTTCACAGCCCTTTGTATCTCAAAAAATCTGGCTCAACCTTATTGCCCAACAAGCAATGCCTTAATCAGCTAACTAAAAATAAATATATCTTATATCCTTTTTCTTCGGATCTTAAAGTCAGACAATATTCTCTTTAACGTAGTTGATAATCTTCATTTTTCTTGTAATTTTCATAA
>CAYMRT010000036.1:0-13022 GCA_964392885.1 uncultured Desulfobacterales bacterium
AGTTATTCCTTCCATGTATAGAAGATCAAGGTCGATGGTTCTGTCTGGCCCATTGGCTCTATCTCTGCCAAGGGCCTTTTCTATGTTCAGCAGATATGTCATAAGGTCTTCAGGACTAATTTGAGTCCTTATTTCAAATACCGCATTTATAAACCACTTATCAGAGTCTATATCAACAGGTCTTGTCTCATAGAAGCTAGAGCAACATACAAATTCTATTTCTTTATGTTCACATACCTTTTTTATCGCCTCCTGACAATTACTTATTCTATCACCAAGATTTGAACCAAGAGCTATGAAGACGCGCCTAAACTCCATTGATAAGCCCTTAAAGAATAGCCTTGAGCCTTTCAATTACCTCCTTTAGCCTTTCTTCTGACACTGTAAGTGCCATTCGAGCATATCCTTCTCCAGGTTCACCAAATCCATTGCCAGGAGTACAAACAATACCAGCTTTTTCGAGCACTTCTCCACAGAAAGATGCAGATGTGTATCCCTCTGGTACCTTAAACCAGACATAAAATGTCGCTTTTGGCTTTATAGCATTAATGCCAATAGAATTTAGACCATCGACAAGCACATCCCTTCTCTTGGTATAAATTTGCCTCATATCTTCAATAAAAGAGCCATCACTTTCTAATGCGGCAATTCCAGCCTCCTGCACTGCTTCAAACTGACCTGAATCAACATTTGATTTTACTTTTTTTAGCGCAGCTACAAGGTCTGGATTTCCTATGGCAAATCCAATTCGCCAGCCTGTCATGTTAAAAGTTTTTGAAAGAGAGTGAAACTCAAGGCCAACATCCATGGCACCTTTTGTTTCTAAAAAGCTCGGAGCAACATAACCATCGTATGTCATTTCGCTATATGCAGCATCGTGACAAATGATAATATTGTAGGCCTTTGCAAAATCTACTACTTGTTCAAAAAATTCATTTGTAACACAGGCCGAAGTTGGATTATTAGGGTAATTTAACCACATTATTTTAGCCTTTTTAGCAACGTCTTCTGGAATGGCAGAAAGATCAGGTAAAAAGTTGTTTTTTTCTAAAAGAGGCATATAATATGTTATTCCACCACAGAAAAGAGTGCCAATATGGTAAACTGGATAGCCAGGAGTTGGCACTAAAACTATGTCTTCTTCTTCCACAAATGCCAGAGGAAAATGAGCAATTGCTTCCTTTGACCCAATTATGCAACAAACTTGTTTAGCAGGATCTAGCTCTATCCCAAAGCGTCTATTGCACCACTTTGCAGCCGCCTGTCTATATTCAAGACTTCCTTCAGATGAAGGATACCTATGATTTTTGGGCTTTTTTACCGCCTCAATCATTCTTTCAACTATAAACTCAGGAGTGGGCAAATCTGGATCGCCTATTCCCAGATCTATTACATCAACCCCCTTAGAAAGGGCCTCCTGTTTCTTTCTATCAAGCTCAACAAATAAATAAGGAGGAAGCCTTTTAATCCTATTTGTCATCTTAAACTCCATAATCCTCTTTCCTTTCTATTTTATTACCATTTAGTTAACTGGATTTATCAGTTCTCCAACTCCTTGAATCTCAACCTTTACCATATCTCCAGGTTTTATCTGTCCAACACCAAATGGAGTACCAGTGGCAATTACATCACCTGGCTCAAGAGTCATTATTTGAGAAACAAATGAGACCAACTTAAAAACATTGTGAATTAAAAAAGAGGTATTTGAATCTTGTCTAGGTTGTCCGTTTACATAGGAACGTATTCTTAAGGAGGATGGATCAATATCCGTCTCAATAAAAGGCCCTATTGGACAAAAGGTATCAAAGGATTTTGACCTGGTAAACTGAATATCTTTTTTTTGAAGATCCCTTGCTGTTACATCATTTAAACAACTATAACCAAGAATATAATTTACTGCATCTTTTTCACTCACATTTTTTGCTCTTTTACCAATTATTACAGCAAGCTCTGCCTCATACTCCACTTGATTGCTCATTTTAGGACATAATATTTTGTCCATATGTCCTATTACAGATGAGGGGGGTTTTAAAAAAATAAGTGGCTCTTCAGGAAGGGGCATACCCAGCTCTTCTGCATGATCTTTATAATTTAAGCCAATTGCCACAACTTTTGTAGGTACACATGGAGCTAAAAAACGTATCTCTTCCTCTTTATAAATTTGATTTGTCTTTATAAATGAGGTGTCTTTAAATGGGGAACCATTGAGCACTTCTATTTCCCCATCTTTGTAAATTCCATAATAAGGGCCATTATTGCCCAATTTACTTATAAACCTTATAATTTTCATGAAAGCCCAAGAACATCTTGCATAGAATAACGTCCAGCAGGTTTTCCAACTATCCAAAGTGCAGCCCTCACTGCCCCTTTAGCAAAAGTATCTCTGCTTGAGGCCTTATGGGTAATTTCAATTCTTTCTCCAATTCCACCAAATAAAACAGTATGCTCTCCTACAATATCACCTGCGCGAACAGTTTGAATACCTATCTCTTTTTTAGATCTTTCACCTATCATCCCGTGTCTTGCAAAAACAGCAACCTCTTCGAAATCTCTTCCCAAGGCCTTTGCAACTACTTTACCAAGCTGTAAGGCAGTGCCACTTGGTGCATCCTTTTTCATCCTATGATGTGCCTCAACTATTTCCACATCATAATCGTCACCAAGCACAGAAGCTGCCATTTCAATAAGCTTATAAAGGAGATTAACACCAACACTCATATTAGGAGCTAATACAAGAGGAAAACTTTTCGACAGCTCGTCAAGCTTACTGTATTCCTCCTGAGTAAAACCAGTTGTACCAATCACCATAGGCTTACCCTTTTGGGAAGCAACTTCAGCATGTTTTACACTGGCTTCATGGAATGTAAAATCAATAATTACATCTCCCTTATCAATTACACTTTCGATATTATCTTCAATTTTAACCCCAAGTTCTCCACATCCTGCTACAACTCCAGCATCTTGACCAACAACAGGACAATCTTGCCTTTCAAAGGCTGCACTAAGCTCAATACCTTCTGTATCTCTAATAATATTTATGATACGGCCTCCCATTCTGCCGCCAGCACCAGCTACAATTGCACGAATCATAATCTATGCCTCCAGTCTCTATTTAAGTAATAATTATTTTACAAGTTTAAGGCTTTTCAGCACTTCCATAAGGCGCTCTTTATTAGCGTCACTCATTGGAGCAAGTGGCAATCTAACTTCATCAGAAGATATTTTGCCCATAGCTGCAAGAGCTGTTTTTGCAGGTACTGGATTTGTTTCATAAAAAAGTGCCTCAAAAAGTGGAAACAGCTTATAGTGCAACTTTCTTGCCTTATCAATATCGCCTTTAAAAAAGTAATTCATCATATTTGCCATTTCCTTTGGCATTACATTTGAGGCCACAGAAATAACGCCTTTTCCTCCAATGGCTAAAGTTGGAAAAGCTGTAAAATCATCTCCTGAAAGAACTATGAAGTTCCTGGGACACATTCTAATGACATCAGCCACCTGCTTAAGACTACCTGTTGCCTCTTTGATTCCAATGACATATTTATTTTTAGCACATCTTGCAACAGTACCGGGTAGCATATTTACCCCAGTTCTACCTGGTACATTGTAAAGGATCATTGGAAACTTGCACTCCTTAGCTACTTTCATAAAGTGCTGATAGAGCCCTTCTTGACTAGGTTTATTATAATATGGGGTAATTACCAGGGCTGCATCTGCACCTGCCTTTTTTGCATGATGAGTTAACATTACAGTCTCTTCAGTTGAATTTGAGCCGGTTCCCGCAATTACTGGCACTCGGCCTTTAACTTGATCAACTGTAATTTCTACAACCTTCATATGTTCTTCATGACTAAGTGTGGCAGACTCTCCTGTAGTACCACAAGGAACAATGCAATGAGTACCAGCCTTAATATGCCATTCAATGAGATCTCTAAGCCCCTGCTCATCTACTTCGCCATTTTTAAATGGAGTGACTATGGCAACAATTGCTCCTTGTATAACCTTTTTGCCACTCTCCTTTTTCTTTGCACATTTAGCCCTGGTTGCACAAGCCATGACTTAAACCTCCCCTTTAATGTTTGACTTAATGGATAATTAATTTTTTTTTTTGAAAAGGGCAAGTAATTGGAGGAATTTTTTCTTGTTTAATTTATGCTCTTAAAAATATATTTTATTTTAAACAAAACCTTACTTATAGAGTTTATGGCAGCTTTTAATTTGACGATTTACTTTGTTTACCTTTTCAGCAATTCCTCCATACTCCCCTTGTTCCATAAGTTTCAATATCTCTTTGATGTTTTGTGCACAATCAACCCAAAGCTGATGCCATCTTTCATCTGTAATCTGGCTATACCTTTCGATAAGATCAATTAGTTCTTGCCTTTCCTTAAACTCAATTCCTTTTTGGGCTGCTTTAACAAGTTCTTTCCAATAAGCACCCAATACCTTTTTTATCTTTTTGGCCTCATATGGACGCTTGCTTTTAGATGATGGGCTAACTGGATTTTTAGCTTCATCTTTATGGCTTTTATCTGCACCTACCTTCTCTTTTTCTTTTATTTTGCCTTTTATGGAAATATCTAAAAAAAACTCCCCTTCTTTTATCTTTAATGCTTTTTTAAAAGAGAGAACTTCAAATATCTCAATATTGATGTTTCCAATATTTAATTGGCTCTCACCAAACTCTCCAGAAAGATGTGTCAACTCTTGAGCAATATCTTGACTAGTAATAGCTCTTTTATATTCTTCTTTATACTTCAACTGTTTCTAATCCTTTTTGATAGCCTATTTGTTAACATTAACGCCCTTTCAGCCTGCTCCTTTTTTAAAAGACCTGTTCCACAACTAGGTGTAATAAGGGCTTGTTTTTTTATTAGTTTTTCATCTAGTTCTAATTCTTTTATATCTTTTTGCCATAATTTAAATAGGCTATCAATATCTTCCTTTTCAAGATCTTCTGGATTTAAAGTTGGCACAAGTCCCCAAGCAATAATACCCCCCTTTTCTAAAAAATTCTTTAATGCATCTTTATACAAAATCACCTTATCAAAGAATCCATATGCATCAAAACTGAGAATATCAATGCCACATTCAAGCACTAAAGACCAGTCAGTATTTGCACATACATGAATACCACATAACGCACCAGCTTTTTTAACCTCTTTTATTACTGATGTAAGATCATTTATTGTATCTTCTCGAGTAATTCCAACCATTGCTGAGGAACCAAAACCAGAAAGAGCAGGTTCATCAAGAAAAAGTATTACCTTAGAAAAACTTTTTTTCATCTCTTCAACCTGATATCTTGCCTTTAAAGAAATTGCCTTTACAGTCGCATCCCTCAACACCGGATTGAAAAAACTGAGTTTTTCATCTTGATCCTTTATACCTGTTAGCATGGTAAAAGGCCCTGTTATTTGGCCCTTTAATGCCACAAGATTCTCTGTATTTTGTGATACCATATCCAGAAATGTCTTAAATCCTTTGCTAGTCTCTTTTGAAAAGGCGAATCTTGAGCCTTCAAGTGCTGCTCCTGCCTCGGTTATAGCCAAGTAATCTTCAAAAAAAGAAAGCATCTGTTGATCAAAATCTGAGCTAGAAGTGTCAAAATAAATTTTATCACCCTCTTTTTTAATGCCAGGAAGACCTTCTATGAATTGCGTTAAAAGTCTTTCATGCTCATAAACAGGAAGCTGAGGCCAAAGGGGTATTTCAGGGGTATATTTTAATATGAGTTCCACTGCTTCGACATGGTCATTTAGAGGTAGGCTTCCAATAAGTGTAGGAAGTGCATTTGGTTGAAAATTCATCTTTTCCCCCTGCTTTTCAGTTATTGTTTTTTTTGTCAAATTTTTCGAGATAAACGTAACTTATATCAAATTGCTCAAGATGAAACTCAGGCATTGGCACAATAATAATCTCTTTATTTATGCCTTTTTCAAGGGTCTCAACAAAAGAGGCCTCTTCTTTAAGTAACATATCGCCTATTTTGGGATGAACCGAAACTTGAACTGCATTTGCCTCGTAAGAGGAGGCATTTTTGCTAATTTGTCTAAAGATTTCATAACATATAGTCCTTCTAGATTTTAAGACCCCTGCACCTTCACAATAAAAACACCTCTCTGTAAGAAGGCGCTTTAAACTTTCCCTATTTCTTTTTCTAGTCATTTGTATAAGGCCAAGCTCAGACATCCTCAAGATATTTGTCTTGCACTTATCCTTTTTAAGGGCGTCTTTTAATGTTTTAAAAACTTTTTCTCTACTTGCAGGGTCTGACATATCTATAAAATCTATGATTATCAGCCCACCGATATTTCTAAGACGTAACTGATAAGCAATTTCTTTTGCAGCCTCTAAGTTTGTTTTCAAAATAGTATCTTCAAGATGTCTTTTTCCAACATATTTTCCAGTGTTTACATCAATTGCAGTAAGTGCTTCTGTGCTTTCAATAACAATATATCCACCTGATTTTAGCCATACCTTTTTTCCAAGTGCCCTTGACATTTCCATCTCTATGCCAAAGGCATCGAATATTGGAAGTTCTTCTGTATAAAGTTCCACCCTTGGCTTTAACTCAAATGCAAATGTATCTATAAAATGAAGAATGCGTTCATAAGCCTGCCTTGAATCCACAACAAGTCGGCTAACATCTCCAGTAAAAAGATCCCTTACTGCCCTAAGCGTTATGTCAAGATCTTCATACACCAAACTTGGAATAGGTAAGGTTGTGCTTTTTTGCTGGATACTTTTCCAGAGCTTTAGCAGAAAGTCCATTTCTGCCTTTATGTCACTTTTTTGTACACCTTCACTAGCAGTTCTAGCAATAAACCCCATTCCTTTTGGCCTCAGCTTTTCGATAATTTGTTTAAGTCTAGTCCGTTCCTCATCATCCTCAATTCGTCTGGATATACCAACATGATTCATTGTAGGCATGAGAACGAGATGTCTGCCTGGAAGTGATATATGTGAGGTAACTCTTGCCCCTTTGCTACCAACAGGCTCTTTAGTTACTTGAACCAATATATCTTGGCCTTCGTGCAACAAATCTTCTATCCTAAAAGGAGGAGGAGTGTAATGAAGCTTTGACTCTGCTTCATCTTCTTGATCGCAAGGAAAACCATCAGACTCCTCTCGGCAATCAGTCCTACCAAGCATTAGCTCAAACTCACTTAAGTGATCATATACATCTGTAACATATAAAAAGGCAGTTCTTTCTAGTCCTATATCCACAAAGGCAGCCTGCATCCCAGGCAATACCCTTACAACCCTACCTTTATATATGTTGCCTACATGACTAGGGCTATCTGCCCTTTCCACATGAAATTCAACAGCAGTTCCCTGCTCTAATAATGCAACTCTGGTTTCCCAAGGTGAAACATTTATGATAAGTTCTGAAGCCATGTTTAAGAAAATAAAGGCTAATTTCTTAAAGTACAAGTGTGCAAATAAAATTAAGCACTTCTTTTTATGAAAAGTCCTAAATATAAAGGGAGGTTATTTATGAAAGCTGTATGGCAAAGAGTTCTTGAGGCAAGCGTAGAGGTGGATGGAAAGATTTATGGAAAAATTGGTAAAGGGGCACTGGTTTTTATTGGTATTGAACATGGCGATGAAGAAAAAGACCTAAACTATATAGTTGACAAATGCGTAAATTTAAGGCTTTTTGAAGATGAAAACGGTAAGTTTGACAGATCTCTTCTTGATGTTAATGGAGAAATTCTTCTTGTATCTCAATTCACCCTTCTTGGTGATTGTAGAAAGGGCAGAAGGCCCTCTTTTTCCAAAGCAATGCCTCCAACCGATGCCAAAATTTTTTACAATAAGGCAGTAGAATTAATAAAAGAAAAAGGAATAAGATGCGAAACAGGCATATTCCAAGCGCATATGAAAGTACACCTTATAAATGATGGACCAGTAACTGTTCTTCTCGACAGCAGAAAAAACTTCTAAGGCCCTCAAAGAGGGCCATATTTTTCATGTCTTAAGTACTCTTTTTTACTCTTTTTACTGCTTGTTACCTTATTATTTCAATATACGAATCCATAGTACAGTTATATTCTGGTACTGTTACTTTACTGTTTCCTCTCATCTTTCTATTTGTTGATATAGTCAGTTGTCCTTTTTCCACCAGTTTTATATCATCAATATAGAACTGCCCATGAAAAAAAACTTCATTTCCTTGTACGGTGCCGTAATAATAATCTCTTTCATCTATCACTACAGTGACTTCACATCCATCTTGCCTTATTTCTATTGGTCCTACTTCATCCCAATCACTTAACCCACATCCTTCTCCATAATAGATCTGACTGTAAAGCCAATTGCCAGCTATGTTCTCACAACTCCCGTTATTTACACTTGGCAGTATATTATCTCCTACAATAAAATAGGTAATATTTGAAAGAAAGCCTTTTGTTTCACCATTATATCCTTGTACAGCCACATAATATGCTGAGCCAATTGGCAAATCCACAATAAGTAAGTTATTGTCTCCCATATCTGCCGAGTTAACAGGAGTCATTTTAGGATACGGGGCATAATATAAAATATAACCAGTTGCATTTTGTACCTTTGTCCATGCAACAGTTACCCGGGTCCCATCAACATTTACTGTAAGTTTTGGTGGAGCTGGGGTTACACTTGCTATAGCCTTTGTTGAAATAAAAAAAAGTATCGAAATTATAAAACTTACAATCATAAATGAACTCTTTTTCATTGCATGCCTCCTTTTAATATCGCCTTTTAAAAGGAGTATCGTCTAGTTGTTTTGGAATAAGATTGAAAAGAGATTGAAATATTATGGAGAAAGTATTGCAAAACTGTTGCAATCAGTCCCTATCTGGATCTGGTTTTGGTTGAAATCCCTCAAAATTTGAAAATAGCTGGCTATATGCATGATAAGTCACAATGCCAACAGCAGTTGACAAATTTAAGCTTCTTGTTTTTCCCCACATTGGTATGTAAAAACTTTGGTTGAAATATCTTTCAACTAGCCATCTTGGGAGCCCGAATGTCTCTTTTCCAAATAACAGATAAGCATCATGAAAAAATTTAGCATGAGTATATGGACTTTTTGCCCTTGTTGAAAACAAAAACATCTTTGACTTTTCAGCAACAGAGTTTAAAAACTCTTCAAGGCTTCTGTGGTGAATAACTTTAACAAATTTCCAGTAATCGAGCCCTGCCCTTTTTAATGCTTTATCATCGGTGTTGAAACCAAGGGGATGCACAAGATGTAAAGTAGAATTTGTAGCAGCACATAACCTTGCCACATTTCCTGTATTTGGTGGTATTTCTGGCTCAACTAGCACAATATTTAAGCTAATCATTGATACTTTAATAGTATTTATTTAAATAAAAGTTTTTCTTTTCAAAAATTTCTTGCCTTATTAACATATTTAGTCAATGTTTGCTAAGTGTAACAAATTGCTATATTAACATAGGGGAAAAATGATGCTTCAGAAAATTCTTGATAAATTTAAACTTGATTGTAACTCATGTGACAACTGCAAAAATTTAGAAGATGATGAAGTATCAAATCAAACCCCTTGCTTTACAAACCTCCATGAAAATGAAAAACAAAATTTTATAAGGCTTCTTAGACAAACTGGCAGGACCTTAAGCAATGAGGAAATGGAGGTAGTAAATGAATTTTTAAGTCATGAAGGTCACTTGTCTAGTGATTTCCTACAGACTAAATTAACTCCAAAACATATTGATATTTCAAAAGAAAAGGTAGAAGAAGTCTTAGACCTTCTATGTAGATATGGCCTTGCACAGAAGGTTCAGCTAAATGGAACAGGCCCTTGGTATGAACATCTACATATAGGAGAAAACCATGACCACCTAATGTGTACAAGATGTGGTAAGGTGGTGGAATTTTATGATGAAGACTTAAGAGAAAAAATTTTTGAGTCAGCTAAAAGTCATGGATTTGATCCCCTATTTTATAAAACTACAATTTATGGAATATGTAATGAATGCAAGTCCAAACAGGGGCAAAGCCTACCTCTTACAATGATTTCACCAGGCGAAAAAGCAAAAATCGTATCCTTTAAGGGTGGAAGCCAGTTAAAAAAGAAACTGTCAGATATGGGGCTTGTTTGTGGAGAAGTAATAGAAGTTTTAGGGAAAAGTGGCCCAATAATTTTAAATGTGAAAGGTTCAAGGCTTGCACTGGGAAAGGGTATTGCCCAAAAGATCATGGTTACTTTGGAAGACTAAGGAGGAAAAAACAAAGGAAGGAAGGAAGGAATTGTTTATTATGAATAAGAACATGATTTCACCTCTTTGTTTTATTGGTGGCGGACAGATGGCTGAGGCCCTAATAAAAGGCATTTTAAGAAAGGGAATCTTAACTGAGAGTGATATTTTTTGCTCTGAGCCATTGAGCGAAAGGAGACAATATCTTGAAAAGCAATATTCTATAAAAACGTTTTCAAATAACTGCAAAGCAATAAAGGATGCAAAAGGAGTACTTCTTGCTGTTAAGCCTCAAGTGATAGATCTGGTATTAAAAGAACTTTCAAGTACCATAACTGAAGAGCATCTCATAATCTCAATTGCAGCAGGAGTCTCTATTAAAAAGATTGAAGGACACCTTGGTAAAAAAGCACGAATCATAAGAGTAATGCCTAACACACCTGCACTTGTACTTGAAGGGGCTGCCGCCATATCAAAAGGCACTTTTTCGTCAGAAGAGGATGTAAAGGCGGTCTTAGAACTATTTTCGTGGGTGGGAACTGCTGTAGAGGTGCCAGAATCACTTATGGATGCAGTGACAGGGCTTAGCGGAAGCGGACCTGCCTATTGTTTTTTGTTTATTGAAGCCCTTATTCAGGCTGGAATAAGGGAGGGATTGCCAAGACCAACTGCAGCTCTTCTTGCCATTCAAACTGTCTTAGGTTCTGCTAAGATGTGCATTGAAACAAAAAGGCATCCCGCAGAGCTTATCTCAATGGTTACTAGTCCAGGAGGTACAACAATACAAGGGCTTTATGAACTTGAAAGAAATGGCCTTTCTGGCATTGTTATGGATGCAGTCAGATCCGCAACAGAAAGATCCAAGGAATTAGGTGGCGATTAATACCACAAATAAGCTTCACATCAGAATATTTATAGGGCTTGTACTTGCTATTTTTTGTGGCATTGTTTTTAACGCACATTTTGCAATAAAAATCTACAGTTTTTTGGGCAAGCTTTTTTTAAACGCCCTAAAAATGCTTATAGTACCTTTAATCTTATCCTCAATTACTTCTGCCATATTAAACTTACCAAGCACAAAAGGGCTTGGTAAACTGGGCATACAAACCATTGTTTACTATTTAATTTCAAGTCTTTTGGCAGTTGTTACAGGGCTAATTCTTGTATCTATAATTGAACCAGGTCTATTAAATGGAGCACCTGTTGGAAATTTGTTAGGAATTGACACAGCTATTCCTCAAGATCTAAAGCTTAATTCTGGAAATGTATCAGATATGAAAGATATATTTTTGAGGATGATCCCGCCAAACATTGTCTCTGCTGCAGCAAAGGGGCAGATGTTAGGACTTATATTTTTTGCAATTCTTTTTTCAATATCAGCCCAAACAATAGGAAAAAGTCACAAAAAGGTTCTTTCTGAGCTAGCAGAGGCAATATTTAAAGCTACCATGAAAATGACAGAATATGTAATGTATTTTGCCCCAATTGGAGTATTTGCTCTTGTTGCTAAGGTAGTTGCACAAACAGGGCTATCTTCAATAAAACCCCTTTTGAGCTTCTTTATTACTGTAGTACTTGCACTTGGAATCCATCTGTTTGTAACACTTCCAATTATTCTCAAAATCTTTAAAACATCTCCTATGAACCACATAAAGAACATGCTTCCAGCCCTCTTAACTGCTTTTTCTACAGCCTCTTCTTCTGCTACATTGCCAATAACACTTGAATGCATTGAGACTAAATCAAAAGTACCAAACCGAATCAGTGCATTTGTTCTGCCCCTTGGAGCAACTGTTAACATGGATGGCACTGCCCTTTATGAATGTGTTGCGGCTATATTTATTGCCCAAGCAATGGGAATTAAGATTAGTTTTTTTAAGGCTCTTATAGTCTTAATAACGGCACTTGTTACCTCAATTGGAGTAGCAGGCATTCCTGCTGCAAGCTTAGTTGCCATTGCAGTAATATTAAACGTAATTGGACTCCCTGTTGAAGCAATAGGTCCTATTCTAGCAGTTGATAGAATCCTTGATATGATGAGAACTAGCGTAAATGTCTTTAGTGATTCATGTGGTGCAGTTGTTCTATGGAAGATTAACAAAAAGACTACCCACAGTTAACACTAAAAAAGAAAAAGTAACTAAGTTACATCGCCTATAAAAATAGTAACTCCTCTGTTTAGGTATTGCTATGCTTTTGCACTGGAAGCCCAAAAGGATAAGTTCAAATATTTCAATAAATTAAAGGCCAGTATCGAATTCAAGCACCTGCCCTTCCTTAAGTTCTAAACCCTGTACTAAAGGCATAGGTTGAGCCATACCTTTTACATAAATATTTAAATCATAAATACCTGGTGACAAAGCATAAGGCAGCCATAAATCATTGGCATGTATTCCCCCAATCCCAACAAGTACAGAAAAAAACTTTTCTTTTTTATTATGCAACTTCAATTCCCAGCCTGTTAATTCACTTGTGGTTTTTTTCAGCTTAAAACCACATGTTATAGGCACTTGTACACTTTTACCCGAATCGACCATAATATCTCTTGCTACTACAATAGGTTTTTTAAATATTGGGCCAAAGGCCAAGCTACCATAATGAATCGAAAATGTATAACTACCTGAAGGAACAACCTTTGGAGTAAACATTAACGGTCTATAACTTATATTGAATTTAAAATTTGAACCCTTTTGTCCTTCTATAGAAATATAATCTACTGGTATCTTTTCCAATTGATCAGCTAATCTTGGAATTATAACGCCAAAGGTCAGATCTGTAGTCTCTCCACCTTTTATTTCAATAGTTGCCACTGCCACCCT
>CAYMRT010000037.1:0-7708 GCA_964392885.1 uncultured Desulfobacterales bacterium
TTAGCCAAGATAAAAGATAATGATAAAAGAGTATGTGAACGCATAGAGCTTTATTTAAATAAAATTGAACTAGCAAATGGATTTTCTGAGCTTTTAGATGCGAAAGAACAGAAACAAAGATTTTTACTAGAAAATCGTCAACGAATAGAAAATGGTTTAGAACCAATTGAGATCCCAGAAAACTTCTTAAGCCATCTTACAAGTTGCCCTCCATCTGCAGGAATGGCTCTAGGTATAGATAGACTATTAATGATATTACTGGACTTAGAAGACATCAAAGAAACTCAAACCATTCTCTGACAATTTGGCAAAATTTTTGCTTTATTTTTTATACCTAGTTTAAACCCTAAAGTTTCCTTGAAAGTTTTATTGGATACAAAAGAGTTTTTATAAAACTTTTAATAATTTTTTGCCAGTTAACCGATGAATTAGAAAAAACAAGAAAAAATTTTTGGAGGATGTCATGTTTTATGCCCCTCAAAACAAGCTCCTTTTAATTTTGCTGTGTTCTGTATTGTGCCTTACAGGCTGTGGACAAAAAGTAAAAGATTCTGTTAAGGCAATAGATACTACTCTGATTAGAACCAATGGGCCGTGTGCCAAGATAGTGATGCTACCTTTTGCAGACTATTCTTCTGGCAAAAATCTAGATGACTCTTTAAGAAGGCAAATAAAAATTCAAACAGCTATTAGTTATAATCTTGCCCGTAAAGGCTATTATATCCCAATGGAAGAAGACGTAGTGCAATACCTTATAGATCTTGGAGTAATCACATTAATCGAATCCCAAACAATACAATCAAGAAGAAATCGTCATAACTTTTACAGAGAGCTTGGCAGTGGATGGTCTGATGAAATGAAGGCTGAACTAAAAAATATTCTCTTGGAAAACGAGTTAATAAATGCTCCAAAAGAAGAACTAAAAATGAACATGATAGGCCTGAATAAAGAAACAATTAAAGAAATAGGTAATTATTTTGGAGCAGATTATATACTTAGGGGCAGAATTGTTGAATATGAAATAAGAGAAGGGCAAGACTTAAATCCTTTGCAACAAGGTATATTGCCTTTCTTTTTTGACTGGACATCTGCTACACTTTTTGGAGTTGCTAAATCAGAAAAATATGATCTTTGGCATGATTTGGCTATTGGCGGGAGTATGGGAGCAGGACTTGGCTCAATGGCCAATACTCCCTTTAATGCACCCTCAAAATCTTCAAAACTTGTAGGAACTCATCCAAGATTTGCCCATGTAGTAACGGAAACATCAGGAGGTTATACAAACTCTGCCCTATTAAATGCAGGTGCTTGGGGAGCTGCAGGAATGGCCACTGCTTATTTAGCTTCAAAAGGTGGCCATGTACCAAAGGCCGTCGTCCAAATAAGCTTAGCACTACAAGATCCTAAAACAGGTCAAGTAGTTTGGGCAAATAGAGTTGAAAAAGAAGTAGAACCTATATCTATGTGGGCAGACCCAAGTGATCGCAAACAGATGGATAAAGCAATAGAAGAGGCAACTAAAACATTGTTAGAAGATCTAACTAATACTTTGGCGTTATGTAACACATGCAATCCAAATTATAATAAATGCAGTCAGGTTGCTGATAATAAGCTTAATACATCAGCGACAACTCCGCAAATTACTCCAGAGCCAGAACCAACTGAACCGATTCAAGAACTTGAGTTACCCCAAAAAAATCCAGAAAATTGGGGCTCTTAAAGGAGGGAAAAAATGCAAATTAAAAATGTTTTTATCACATTATTAAGTATAATACTCGGCTTGATGTTATTACAAAATGTTTCTTTTAGCGAAGATAGCAATCAAAGCCCTTATAACCGACAATGTAGTGCAACTAAAACAGGAAGATTAGTGATTTCACCTACTAGTTTAGAGTTCTATGTAAATCAAGAACAGAATAAAAACCCTGAACCAATTACCGTACTTCTTACTGGTGTGGCCTTCCCAAACTGTACAGATGCAAATTGTACTAAAGAGAAGATCCATCCTGTTCACTGTAGATATACTACAAATGGAGCAGGAGAAGTTAATGGCACTTTTTGTTATGAAGATGCAGATCCATATGCAGATGCCACTGCCGCTCATAACATAATTTGGGCTGAAAATTTGGACTTTTGCTGGATTGCAGCACCAAGTGATCAATGGATAGTTATAAATAACAAACCTGCAGGCGTTGCAATTAACTCTTCAACTGGTACAGGGCATTTCACTGTTACAGTTGATGTCAATAGGCTTATTGATAGCAATGCTCTTTATACTGGAAGCACCACAGTAAAACAAGGCTGGATTCAAGTCACAACAACCATTCACGACCCAAGTGTACCTGGTGACAATGAAACCTACATGAGAACTTCCGTAGATACCATAAAAGAACATGTAACAGCTACCCTTTCAGATTGGTCCATATCAGATGAGTTACCAATAAGCGAACAAATATCAACGTGGTGGATACCTGTAAAGGTTTATATAAACTCTCTTCATGAAGCACAACAACAAGCTGTTGCAACGACAGACTGGATGGACTTAACATTAAATGTACCAATATCTGATGATATTGAAGGGGCTCTTTACATTTTGGCAGAACACCCATCTTTGGCACCTGGCCAAGTATACGCCTATAGAATTATAAATGGACAGCCTCAATTTGATCTATTTAGCAGTTGGGGCAATCCAGTACCAGGAGCAGAACAGCTATTTTTTGCAAGAGATGTTCAAAATACTCCTATAGCCTTACCTTTTAGTTCTCATAATGAAGAGATACTCACAACTAGCATTCCGTATAAGCCAACTAATGTAGGACTTTCGAGTAATGATAACCCTAACGTAAAGGCATTTATTCCTGTAGCATTTGGTGGAGGAATCAGACTTATTGGAATGGAAGGTGACTGGATAATTAGGGCTATAGTTGGAGATCCTAATAATATTACAAATTATAGATCATGGAGAGAACTCCTCTATTATGTATTACATATAAAACCAATAACAGGGCGCTGGCTTGTAACAGAAGAATACGGTGGAGAAAGTTTTACATATATTGATAACGGAATTATTTACCCTCTTATCTTGAATGAAGAACGGGGCAAATTAAATGGAGCTTGGATAACGCCTAATGGACAAACAGTCTTAGCAGTAAATTATTCTAATCCAACCGATGGAGTATGTAAGCAGTTTACTATTCAGGGGCAGCGAATTTTAATTGATAGCTGCATTAAACCAGGGAAATATGACATATATTTTACTGAAAATACCATTTGGGGGCCATTTGAATACCTTTACCGAATTGATTATTTTGATGTAGAAACAGGAGGTAGAATAGAAGGACAGTGGCAATACAGAACAATTGGAGATCTAAGCTGGTCTGTACCTGAAAAATTTTATGCTGTAACTCAAGATGTAGTAATACCTCTTGATCCTAGTTGTAATTGCTACTCTATTGATGGAAAAGTTAACGGTGTTGCAACTCCTTTTATTGTAGATACTGGAGCATCATTTGTCTCTTTAGATTTGGATGATGCAAGATTATATGACTTTTATGACGTAAACGGCACACTAGGTAAGGTAGAAAATGAAGTATTTATACCTTGTGATAAGGGTACCTTAAGCACTGCAAATGGAGATGTAGATGCTTTTATATGTTATGCTGACAGTGTAGAAATAGCAGGTAAATTAAAAATAGAAAATGTACCAATAGTTTTTACACCCAATCTTGGCTCACAGGCCCTTTTAGGAATGAGCTTTTTACAACACTTTCATGTAACTACAAATTCAAAAGATGGAACAATGGTCATATCAAAATAGATAAAAAAATAGCCTAAAAGGCCTCTTGTACTTCAAGGGGCCTTTTTTATTTCCTTTTTACACTATCAATCAAATAAATTTTCTGCTATTTTCTCCTCCAAAATAGATTACATTTTCCTAAAATGACGAGCCCTGGCAACCAAAAAAATATTTTTTCCAATATATATATAATATTAAACCAACCAAGATACCCTGAAAATATTGGCTCTACTGCAAGAGCTATGAAAAATATGGGCATCCAGCACTTAAGAATTGTTAATCCAAGAACATGGGACGAAGAAAAAATATTAAAAATGGCTACCCATGCTGCTTCTAACATAATTGATAGCTCTCAAATATATTCAAACCTTAAAGATGCGGTATCTGACATACAATATTTAATAGGCACAACTGCAAGAATAGGGAGAAAAAGGCGTCCGGGGTATACGCCAAGAACCATTGCTAAAAAAATTTGTATGCTTAGCTTAGATATTAAAATAGGAATACTTTTTGGTTCTGAAAAATTTGGCCTTGATAATGAAGCTATAAATCTTTGTAGCGACATAGTAACCATCCCAACTGCCGATTTTTCTTCATTGAATTTGGCACAAAGTGTTATGATAATATGTTATGAGCTTTTTTTAGCCAAAGTAGATGAATCTGCTTTTACTTTCAAACCAAAGCTTGCCTCAATAAGAGAGAAGGAGGGAATGTTTGAACACTTATACCAAGTATCTGAAGCTATCGGTCTTTTTAAAAAACAAACTCCAGAATATTGGATGACAAATGCAAGAATTTTTTTTAATAGAAAGGAATTGACTAGCCGAGATGTAAAAATGGTAAGGGGATTTTTTAGACAAATTCTCTGGGCCGTAAAAAATGCCCGCTAACAAGAGATGTTTTTTTATCCTCTTTTTTCTATCTCTCTTTATTCTATTTTTGTGTCCAATTAATGCCCAAAGTAAAACCGAGCAAGTTGCCATATTTTTATCATCAAAAATAAGACCTTATATAGAGGCACTAAATGGCCTGGAACAGGTTATCAATAATGACTTCCAAGTATTTGACCTTAGCCAAAACTTACCACTTGCAAAACATTATGCTGAAAATGGCGATTTTGCAGCAGCTATAGCAATTGGTCCTGAAGCTACTAAGCTTATTTTTAACCACTCAAATATCCCAATAAAAATATCAATAATGACTTTAGATATAAAAAAGCTTTTGAATAAGCAAACTGTATGCGGAATAGACCTAAGAATACCTATTGAAAAACAGCTAAGAATAATTAAATCATATCTTGGTCCTAACAGAAATATAGCCATCCTTTATAATCTAAAAGAAAATCAAGATGTTATTAACAGAGCACAAAAGGCATCAAAAGAATTAAAGCTCAACTTGATACCAATTGTAGTCAACAATTCATCTGAAATAATGACCAAACTGAATCCTATTTTATCCAAACTAGATCTTATCTTATTTATTCCTGACTCTGTTGTAATATCAGAAAAAATCATAACCCATATTACTAAAAAAGCCCTTTTAGCAGGTGTGGCAATAGGTGGATACAACAGTTTTTTTTATGAAATAGGTGGCCTTATTTGCTTTGTAATTGATTATAAAAAAATAGGACAAGAGGCTGCAAGACTTCTGAATTTAGCTCTAAAAGACAATCTATGTTTGTTACATTCTCCCCAAATAAATGTGCTATGGAACAGCAAGGTATTTGAAATACTAAAAAAGATTAAGCCAGACAAATGGGATAAACCGATTTTGAAAGGAGGGGACAAATGAAGTTGCCTTTTTGGTCTATGCTCACCTTTCAAAAACGGCTTATCCTTGGGATAGCAGTTCTCTTATTTTTAACTACTCTAAGTTTAGGATTTGTAGGAAATGAGCTTGCCGAAGAATTTATGATTAAAAGATTTAAGGATCGCATGGAGTTTCTTGCCAAATATCTAGCTGCCAATTCAGAGCTCGGAATCCTTTTGGGCGACAAAGATATGTTAAAAAAGATGGCCTTAAATCTTTTAAAAGAAAAGGATGTAATTAAGGTAAAGATATTTGACGCTCAAAATAAATTACTGGCAAGTGCAGGAGAAAATAAATTAATTGATACGCAGCACAAAGTTAGTGCAGATGTCATCCTTTCAACTAGTTCTGAAAATCTTGCTTTTGGCTTAAGTCCTGGACAAAACAAAAACATAGGCAGAGTTGAGATCTTTTATGTAACATCAAGTATTAAAGAACTCACGAACAAATTAAAAGAACGCTACTCTCTTTTAACAATTATTATTGCCGCAATTAGTATGATTATATTTCTAATTTTTGCCAAAGGAATCACTGCACCTCTTTCGCATCTTATAGAAGTAGCTCAGAAAGTTGCAAGTGGTAACTTAGATGTGAAATTAGAAGAAGGATCTCTTCCTGAAACACAAAAACTTGCCAACGCTTTTAACACCATGATTGAAGCATTAAAACAAAGTAGAAAGGATCTTGAAGAGACTTACCAAAAACTAATACAGGAAAAGTCATTGGCTGAAATTGGACACTTTGCTGTTACAGTTGCTCATGAAGTCAAAAACCCGCTTGGAATAATAAAGGGAGCTTTGGACTTGCTGAAAAAAGAAGAAGTACAAGATGACATTAGAAAAACAATGATATCTTATGTAGAGGATGAAATACAGCGACTCAATAATTTAATTAGAGACTTTTTAGACTTTTCAAGGCCTAAACCTCTTGAGTTCCAGCCTGTAGATATAAAGGAACTCTTAGAAGAGCTTGTAAATAGAATGGAGATTGAATGGGAACAAAAGGGGATTAGTATAAATCTAATTACAGAAGATGGGCTTCCTCTTATTCAAGCCGATAGAGAGGCTTTATCAAGAGCCCTTATAAATATAATTAGAAATGGATGCGAAGTATCAGAACAAGGACAAACAGTTGAAATAAGACTTTCACAAGAGAAACAAGGACTAGTTATAACTGTATCTGATCATGGCCCTGGAATTCCTGATGAAAACAAAGAAAAAATATTTGAACCATTTTTTACTCAAAAATCTAAAGGGACAGGCCTTGGACTTACTCTTTCTAAAAAAATAATTGATGCTCACATGGGCATAATAGAGGTCTTAGACAATAAACCTAAGGGAGCAAAAATAAAAATAATTCTAGGAAGCTAAATGGAGAAATTAAAGATCTATGGCTAGAATACTAATTGTTGATGATGAAAAAAAGATAAGACACATTCTATCCATAATGCTAAAGCTTAAAGGCCATCAAGTTGAAGAGGCTGGCGATGGGAAAGAAGCAATAAAAAAAATAGACAAAACTTTTTTTGATGTAATTATAACCGATCTAAAAATGCCGGAAGTAGATGGATTTGCCTTACTGGAATATGTACAAAAGATGGAAACCCCTATACCCGTAATAGTAATAACTGCCTATGCCACGATAGAATCTGCAGTAAAAGCAATGAAAAAAGGGGCGATAGACTATATTACAAAGCCTTTTGAAGAACAAAAAATACTGCTCGCCATAGAAAAGGCCGCAGGGGTTTCAAAAATAATAAAGGAGAATATAGAACTTAAAAAAAGACTAAAAAGATTCTCTGCAAAAGGAGAAATAGTATGTGTCTCTAAAGCTATGCAGCAAGTGTTAGATATGGCGCTAAAAGTGGCCCAAAAACCTGATACTACAGTCTTAATAACAGGCGAGTCAGGAACAGGCAAAGAGGTTGTTGCAAGGTTTATCCATGAAAACAGTGCACGTTCAAAGGGCAGGTTTGTAGCTGTAAATTGTGCTGCCATTACAGATACGCTGGTTGAAAGTACTCTTTTTGGTCATGAAAAAGGGGCCTTTACTGGAGCGGATAGGTCTAAACAAGGGGTATTTGAATATGCCTCCGGTGGCACC
>CAYMRT010000038.1:0-16472 GCA_964392885.1 uncultured Desulfobacterales bacterium
AGAAACAATCACAACAACCCAATATGCCAATCGCTCAAGTACCTTATTTTATGATCAAAACGGTTTTGCAGCAGGCTTTTTAGAAAGCCTAAGCGTTGACTCTGAAGGAATAATCTCTGGCTCTTACTCAAATGGGCGAATTATTGCATTAGGACAACTTGCCCTGGCTAGATTCTACAGCCCTTCTGATTTGGCAAAAGAAGGCGGCAATCTCTGGCGTGAAACGACAAAATCAGGGACTCCTATCACAGGCCCACCAAGAACAAACGGACTAGGCTCTATTGCAGCTAATGCACTGGAGCAATCAACAGTTGATATGGGAACTGAGTTCGTAAAGCTTATTACCACCCAAAGGGCATTTCAGGCAAACTCAAGGGTTATTACAACAACCGATGATATGCTGAACGAACTTCTCAATATGAAGAGGTAACATAAAATAAATAAATTTGCATGGCCAAGAAACCCTTGGCCATGCTTCCTTCTCTCTTTATCTTATCTTTTCCGTTTGTCTTGACACTCCTTTTCTAAAGAACTAACTTTTTGTTCAAATTAACATTGAAAAACAAGATACAATGCATCAGTATTTTTTACCCTCTCATATAAATATGCTTTCAAAAGCAGTTTCAATATCTGAAGACATTGTATCTGATGTTTTTGGGTTAACCAGCAATTATTGGGTTAGAAATCCTTTTGAAGTAAAGACCTTAAAAGAGTTAGGAGAAGAAATTAATGCACCAACAGGAGCATTTGCACATTTAAGCAGATATGGAAACAACTTTGAAGAAAAGACCTGTGGAGCAGACAATAGATCATTTTATAAAATTATTGTGATAGATCCGCAGGTTTTAAAGGCTACAAAGGGAGAACCTAAAATTTTACAGCCTTTTTTTGTATATATTATGACCCATGAACTTATCCACATATTAAGATTTAGTAAATTTGAATGTTCAGTAACCTCTGAACAAAAGGAAAAAGAGGAACAAATGGTTCATGAATTAACCAATGAAATTTTAAGTCCCATTAGAATAAAACATATGGATCTAGTAATAGATTATTTTAAAGGCAAAAATATTAGGCTTTCGTTAAATTAATTACCTTCAGACAAAACATTAAAAGTAACCAGATATTAAAAGGAGGTTTTAGATATGCCAATATACGAATATCAGTGTGAATCGTGTGGAGTAATAGTAGAAAACTGGCAGAAAATAACAGATCCACCCCTTGAAACATGTGAATCGTGTGGCGGGAAAATGAAAAAATTAATTTCTCAATCCACCTTTCACTTAAAGGGTTCTGGATGGTATGTCACCGACTATGGTAATAAAAAATCAGAAAATAAGGCACAGAAAACACAAGGAAAAGCTAGCGATAACTCTACCTCAGGCAGCTCAAAATCAAATTCCAAATCGACTAAATAAAACCATAACACTCTGAATTATATTTGAGCTTCTTGACAAGAGGGTTTATCATATAGGCCTCTTGCAAGAAGCTTTTTTTATTTAGGAGGCCTTTTTAAATGCTAATAGTAATGAAACAGGATGCATCTGATAAAGAATTAAATGCAGTCATATCTAGAATTGAAGAAAATGGCTGGCAAGCCAAGCCCATTCCAGGGGGTGAAAGGACTGCCATAGGCATTCTTAGAAATAAAGGCCCAATAGATCCTGCACTTTTTATAGATATGCCTGGAGTTCGTGACGTAATCCCTGTATCCAAGCCTTACAAATTAGTTAGCAGGGAAATGAAGCCTGACAATACAACAATAGAACTATCACAAGGTGACAATAAGGTGGTTATTGGCGGTGAACAGCTAATCCTTATGGCAGGTCCTTGCGCTGTTGAATCTGAAAATCAAGCTTTGGAGATTGCTTATGCAGTAAAAGAGGCTGGAGCAAAAATATTTAGAGGGGGAGCCTTTAAACCTCGCTCTTCGCCATATTCTTTTCAAGGGCTTGGCGAAAAGGGCCTAGAAATCTTGGCAAAAGTAAGAGAAGAAACTGGACTTTTCATTGTAACAGAAGCAACAGATCATGAAGTATTAGAGCTAGTTGAAGAGGTTACAGATATAATTCAACTTGGCACCAGAAATATGCAAAATTATCGCCTCCTAAGACGAGCCGGACAAGCTAAAAAGCCTGTACTTTTAAAAAGAGGGATGTGGGCTACCATGGATGAGTTTTTAATGGCTGCTGAATATATCATGTCTGAAGGAAACAATCAGGTACTTCTTTGCGAAAGAGGTATTCGTACATTTACAAGGCATTCCAGAAATACACTTGATATAAATGCCATACCCTATATGAGACGCGAAAGTCATCTTCCAATAGTTGTTGATCCTAGTCATGCAGCAGGAAGGCGTGATCAGGTTATTCCTTTAGCAAAAGCTGCTGCTGCAACAGGTGTTGATGCTCTTATTGTAGAAGTACACAATCAACCAGAAAAGGCACTATCCGATGGGCCACAATCCCTTTATCCCGAACAATTTAAAAAGTTGGTAGATGAACTGAGGCAGATGAATATTTCTGTTTAAGGAGCTTAACCCTTGTCAAATTGCCTTCATTATGTTAATGAAGCAATTGCTCACAGGCGGCGTAGCCAAGTGGCTAAGGCGACGGTCTGCAAAACCGTTATTCCCCGGTTCGAATCCGGGCGCCGCCTCCATTTTCTCAAAAGGCCTCAAACTCATGCCAAATAGATTCCCATTTACAATCTATTTTATAACTTAGACTCAAAGAGGTTTTTAATTATGGCCTTTATGGAAATTAGCATAGTGCCAATTGGCACCAAAACAACTAGTTTATCAAGATATGTTGCAGATATAATAAAATTACTAGAGGAAAGTAACTTGAATTTTACTCTTCATGACATGGGCACTACAATACATGGTCCTATTGATCAACTTTTTGATATTGCAAAAAGACTGCAAGAGGTGCCATTCCAAAATGGAATAAAGAGGGTCTATACTGTAATAAAAATCGATGACAGAAGAGATAAGGAATCTAACCTAGGTGATAAAAAAAATTCTGTATTAAAAAAGCTTTAAGTCATGAAAAAAAACATTCCATTAATCACCTTAATCTTTTTTGTGCTCTTAACCCTTATTGGGATTGTTTTAGGTGAATCTCGCGATGTATTTCATAAGGCTGTTACCCTTTGTTTAAGCTGCATTGGTATTGGCTAAATGGAACGCTTGAGGCGTCTTGTACAAATAATCTTTTTGTTTCTCGCAAATAGCAGAGTCTTTATAACACCAGCTAATCCTATTTATACTGGCCCACTAAAGCATGTATGTTTCCCTGGATTAAACTGTTATTCATGTCCTGCTGCCACTTGGGCTTGTCCATTAGGCGCCATTCAAAACGTCTTTACCACTTTAAAAATGAACCTCCATTTGGCTAGACCAAATTTTGGATTTTATGTGTTAGGTAGCATGGGAATAGTTGGAACATTAATAGGCAGGATGCCATGTGCTTGGATTTGCCCTTTTGGTCTCTTACAAGAACTATGTTTTAAAATTAGGCTTCCAAAGCTACCATATCCAAAATTTCTTGACTGGGGACGTTATATTTTTCTCATACTATTTGTTATCATTCTTCCTATTTTTATAATTGATGCGTCAGGATTTGGGCAGACATGGTTTTGTAAGTATGTTTGCCCTGCAGGCACTCTTGAGGCTGGGCTCCCCCTCATGTTTTTAAGCCCAGATCTTCGCTCTGTAATTGGCCTCCTCTTTTATTGGAAATTTGCTATATTAATATTCTTTTTTATTTGGAGTATTGTAAACTTAAGACCTTTTTGTAGAGCGATATGTCCCCTAGGTTTAATTTTTGGTTTTTTTAATAAGATTAGTTGGCTCCGTTTAAAATTCCACAAATCAGTATGTGTTGATTGTCACGCTTGTGAACTTATCTGTCCAACTGAAGTACTCTTTGCCTCTGGCAAGGATGACATTAACTCAACAAAATGCATAAGATGTATGAAATGTATTAATCTTTGTCCAGGAGGCGCTGTTACCGTTGAATTTTCTGGTACCATAAAAGAAAGCGAGGTTGAACATGAAACAGGCTGTTCTTGCCACCAAAAATAAAGGAAAAATAAAGGAACTTAAAGACCTTTTAAAAGACTTTAACCTTGAAATTATTTCTCTTGACAAATTTTCAGACAAAATTGGTAAAATAATAGAAGATGGACAAAGTTTTTTTGAAAATGCCATGAAAAAGGCAAAAACTGTTGCTGAAAAAACCGGACTTCTTGCCATTGCAGACGATTCTGGCCTTGAAGTTGATGCCCTCAAAGGCAGGCCTGGAATCTATTCTGCTAGATTTGCAGGTGAAAATGCTTCAGACGAAGAAAACAATCAAAAACTTTTAGAAGAACTCAAAAACATACCTGAAGAAAAAAGAACTGCACGTTTTAAGTGCGTAATTGTAGCATACAAACCTGATGGAACATGGATAAGTGTAGAAGGCACTTGTGAAGGGAAAATAACCTTTGCCCCCAGAGGAAATTATGGTTTTGGATATGATCCAATCTTCCAACCTAAGGGTTACGACAAGACTATGGCAGAACTCACCAGTGAAGAAAAAAACAAAATAAGTCACCGTGGAAACGCCTTAAGAAAACTTAAGGAAAAGATTTCTGAACTTTTATAGGAGCGTTTTTATGCAACTTAAAAGCTTTGACAAAGAAGAATGTCTCAAACAGGCGGTTGAAATAACCAAAGCTTATGCCAGATCAGGAGAAAATAAACACGGAAATGTTGCAGATTTTTTAGAAATGGTTTACAGAAGGCTCCTGTCTTTAAAACAGGAGGTAATTGAACACGAAAATACAAAGGAGAATAAAAATGACTGAACCATCAAATTATACTCTATACAGTGGAGGCCTTAGGGGAGCTGAGGCAGAGTTTGGAAGATGTGCAGAAAAATGGGGAATAAATGAGGTAAATTTCTCATTTAAAGGTCATAAAATGGATAGAGTTAAAGATGTCCGAGTGCTCACAGAGGAAGAGCTTAAACAGGGGGACATCAGCATGGAGATAGTATCAAAGCGAATGGGGCGCACTTATGCTGAAGCAGACAAAATTAGAAAAGTTATTCAGTCCATATTTCATGTAGTTAACAATGGATATCAGGTTTTTGCCATTGGTTGGATTAGACCCGATGGTACAGTTAAAGGAGGAACCGGCTGGGCAGTGGAACTTGCCAAGTTATTTAACAGGCCTGTGAGTGTATTTGATCAAAATGAAAATAAATGGTTCACTTGGAAAGAAGGAAAATGGGTGGAAGATGTTCCTAAAATAGAACATACAACTTTTGCAGGAACAGGAACAAGATACCTTACAGAGGAAGGCAAAAAGGCAATTTCAGATCTTTTTGAAAGATCATTCGGTCCGCCTAAAAATTAAATATTGCAATTAAGGATAACTAGAGAAAAATGCTATTTGGTCACGGAGGAGATGTTTATTCTATTGCCAGAAAGCTTGGAATAAGGCCTTATGAGGTGTTGGATTTTAGTTCAAATTGCAGCCCTCTTCCATATCCAGAAGAGCTTCACAATTACCTTTGCCAAAATATCCATCAAATGCATCTCCTTCCGGAAGTTGATAGCCTAGGAATTAGAAATCTACTAGCTCAGAGATATAATCTTTCAAAAGAAAATTTTTTGATTGGAAGTGGCACGACCCAGTGGATATTTACTCTTCCAAGGCTACTTAAACCTAAAAAAGCCTTCATCTGTCTTCCAACATATGCTGATTATGAAGATGCTTGCAAGGCTTCTGATATAGAAGTGACATTCCTAGGACCTTTTGTTAAAGGCTTAAATGAAGACTCATCTGCACTTATAACATCATTAGATCATTTAAAAGATACCGACATATCAAACTCTATAATTTTCCTATGCAATCCTAATAATCCCACAGGACTCTTTATAGAACCTGATCAACTTCTTGAAATAATACTTAAAAAACCAGATAATCTTATTTGGATAATAGATGAAGCTTATGCCCCATTTGTAGCATCTGACAATGAGAGTTCGCTTTTAACAAGAAACTTTCCTGCAAATGTTATAATACTTCGTTCATTTTCAAAAATTTATGGTATTCCTGGCCTTAGAGTTGGATGCTTGGTCTGTAAAGGTGCAATAATGGATAAATTGTGGCAAGAGTTAAAACCATGGTCAGTTAACAGGATGGCCCAACTTGCTGTTGAATTTTTTTTAAAAAATATTGATTTTGAAAAACAAGTAAGAAACTATTGTAAGCAAGAAAAGGAGTTCTTGGTTAAAAACATATCAGCCCTTAGTAAAGCAGAATATATTAAAGGTCAGTGCCACTTTGCCCTCTTTAAACTCAAATCTACATCTTCTGCTTCTGACATCAAAGAAGCACTTGAGTCAGAAGGGATGTTAATAAGAGATTGTCATAATTTTAGAGGGCTAAGTGGTGAATATATAAGAATAAGTCCACGATTACATCAGGATAATCTAAAGCTTGTTAAAACAATAAAATATCTGTTGATTTAAAACAAAAAGAGGGCTCTCAGCCCTCTTTTTAGAATCATTTATATTTATTTTAGTTAAGTTAAGCAGTTATTCTTACTGCACATACCTTATATTCAGGAGTAAGGGTCTTTGAATCTAGACCCGGACTTGTGAGAATATTTGTAAGGGCGTCTTGAAAGTGGAAGGTCATAAATACTGTACCAGGCTTGCTTCTCTCTGTAATTTTGGCTTTAACCTTTACCTTACCTCTTCTTGACTCAACCTTCACAGTTTGTCCATCGCTTATGCCAAGTTGCTTAGCATCATCAGGATGGATCTCTACAAGCTCTTCTGGAGCTATCACATCAAAGCCTTCACAACGCCTTGTCATGGAACCATTGTTATAATGCTCAAGTCTTCTCCCTGTTACAAGCACAAAAGGATACTCATCATCTGACATTTCTTCTGGAATGATATAAGATACTGGCACAAAATTAGCTTTACCTCTTGGAAACCTCTCTGTATGTAAAAGAGGAGTACCTGGATGCTCTGCATCCGGACATGGCCAAACAAGCCCTTCTTCACCAATTCGTCTATAATTGATTCCAGCATATGCAGGAGTAAGACGAGCAATCTCATCCATTATTTGACCTGGATCAGTATAAAACATCGGATACCCAAGGGCTTGAGAAACCAGACAAATGATTTCCCAATCGGCTTTTGCCTTTCCTGGAGGATCTATAATTTTATTAATCCTCCTAACCCTTCTTTCTCCACTTGTAAAAGTACCATCCTTTTCATAAAAGCAGGCAGAAGGTAATACCACATGAGCATATTTGGCTGTTTCAGTCATAAACATATCTTGTACTATTACAAAATCCATTGCCCTTAGTGCCTTATGAACATGCCCAATATTTGCCTGAGTTTGTGCTGGATCATATCCTACACAATAAAGTGCCTTAAAATTTCCTTCCAATGCCTTTGAGTACATCTCTGGCTCAAGCAAACCATCTTTAACAGGAAGGCTATTTACCCCCCAAGCATTTGCAAACTTTTCTAATATCTTGGGATCACTAGTTGATTGATAGCCAGGAAATGTATAGGGCAATGTCCCCATATCACAGGCACCTTGCACATTATTCTGGCCTCTTAGCGGGTTAATTCCATTAAATGGCTTACCAACATGGCCTGTAGCAAGAACTAGATTGGCAAGGGCAATAACTCCTGCAGTACCACCTTTATGCTCAGCAACCCCAAGTCCATATAAAACAAGGGCATTCTCAGTGCTTGCATATTTCTTTGCAGCCTTTCTAACAAGCTCAGGAGGCACATCTGTAATCTGATAAACCTTTTCAGGAGGATACTCTTTAATGTGCTCCTTTAAGGCATCAAAATCTTCAGTACGTTCCTTAATAAACTCCTCATTTATTAAACCCTCTTCTATAATACAATGAAGAATAGAGTTTAATAGAGGAATATTTCCACCAGGACGTACCTGTAACCATATACCATCTGGCTGTTCATCGGCAATAGCAGCAACTTCCGTACGCCTTGGATCAATAACAATAAGATCTGTCCCTTTTTGGGCAGCCTCCTTTACCTTAAGACCGATAATAGGATGTGCCTCTGTGGTATTTGAACCACAAATAAGTAACAAGTCTGTTCCAATTATTTGTTCAAATGGAGTTGTTGCTGCTCCGCTTCCTAATGTTGCCAGCAGACCGCTGACAGAAGGAGCGTGTCAGACCCGGGCGCAATTATCCACGTTATTCGTACCTATTGCCGCTCGGGCAAGTTTTTGTAGAAGATAATTCTCTTCATTTGTACAACGTGAAGAGGCAAGCACACCAATTGAATCAGAGCCAAAATTTTCTTTTATATGATTCATCTTGGTAGCTATGAGCCTAAGTGCCTCATCCCATTCAACCTCTCTAAAAGGCTCGTCAATACTATCTCTAATAAGTGGCTTTTTAAGCCTATCTTCGTGACGGTAAAAGGTGTACCCAAACCGTCCTTTCACACAAAGCTGTCCATAATTTGGAGCACGACGGTTATCTGCTTTAACCTCAAGAATTGCTCCATATTTTGTAACAACATCTACACTACACCCAGTTCCACAATATGTGCATACACTCTTAACCTTTGTAAGTTGCTCTGGAAAGAAAGGTATTACTAAATCCTGCTTTGAAAGTGTACCTGTCGGACATGCATCAACACATGCACCACAGGATACACATTTATCAGTAAGTTTTATAGAGACATTAGTTATTACCTGAGTCTTTTCATCGCGTTCAATTTTTAAATCAATAGCATCATACTTACAACTTCTTTCACATCTATGGCAGCCTATACACTTGTTTGCATCTACTACAATAAATGGATGAGATCTATCAACAGGATATTTAAGCCTAGTCCTGGCAATATTTGCTTTAACCTTATAATCAACACATAACTCTCTATATGTACATTTTGAAAGTCCAAGGCAGCCACACTGGAGACACCTTTTAGCCTCTTTTACTGCCATTTCCTCTGAAAAACCGAGTTCCACCTCATCAAAATCGCTTGTTCTACGCTCAGGAGGTCTAGAAGGCATCATCTCACTGAGTCTTACACTGTAGCCATCAAAATTGTGCATATCCACATCTTCAAAACGCTTACCTTTTGTAAAATTAAAACGGGGCTCAGTAAACCCAGCCTTCTCACTCATTAGATATTCATGAATGGAATCAGCAGCACGTCTTCCGCCAGCTACGGCCTGAATAACAGTCCTGGAACCAGTTGCCACATCCCCACCAGCATAAATGCCTTCAACGCTGGTCTTCATTGTACTTGGATGGGTCTTAATGGTCTTTCTTGGAGTAAGATTAATAGATGCCTCAATTTCTCCATAACTTTGAAAAGTTGGATCACCCTCCTGACCAAGAGCGGAAATCACTGTATCACCGTTCCAAAAAAGCCTTGAACCAGGCATTGGCACCGGACGCCTTATCCCTTTTTCATCTGGTTCTCCAAGAATTGTCCTTGCCATCTCCACTCTGAGCTTTCCATCCTGTTCCATAATCTTTAGTGGAGTAGCCATAAGGAAAAACTGTACGCCTTCCTTTTCAGCCTCTTCTATGTCTCTTTGATGCGCAGGTAGCTCAACACGAGAACGTGGATAAATTACTGTAACATTTTTGGCGCCAAGCCTTCTCGCACTTCTCGCTGCATCAACTGCAATATCACCGCCGCCAACAATAAGAACTTCGTCACCAATTTCTGGTTGCTTGCCAGTATTTACTTCCCTTAAAAATTTTAACCCACAGATGGCAAGCTCAGCCCCTTCTATGTCCATTTGCTTTTGTCGTGAAAGACCCGTTGCTATAAAAACTGCCTCATATCCCTGATCTTTTAAATCTTTAATGGTGAAATCTTCACCCCACCTTTTGTTAAGCTTTACATGAACGCCAAGGTTTAAGATATTTTGTACCTCTTTATCAACTTCCTTATTAGGAAGCTTATATCCAGGGATCCCATATCTTAAAAGGCCACCAAGCTTATCTGCAGCCTCAAAAATGGTTACATCATGCCCCTTTTTCCTTAAAAAATATGCACATGAAAGCCCAGCAGGACCTCCTCCAATTATTGCTACCTTTTTGCCAGTTGGCTTGCCTACCTTATCGTCTCTAAAACCAACTTCAGATGCATAATCTGCCACAAAGCGCTTTAAATGATTAATTGCAATAGGCTCATCCAATAATATGCGTCTGCATCTAGTTTCACAAAAACGTGGACAAACCCTGCCAACAGAAATCGGAAGAGGGTTTTTCTCCTTAATAAGCATTAAAGCTGCCTTATACTCACCCTTAGCAATAAGATTTACATATCCTTGAACATTAATTCCTCCAGGACATGTTAAATTACACGGTGCACGACAGTCGCCATAATGGCTTTCTGCCAAGATCTCTAGCCTCTTTTTTCTAAAGGCATCAAGATCTTTAGAATGAACAATAACAACTTGTCCATCTTCTACCTGCGTACTACAAGCACGAACTCTCCCTTTTCCTTCCACCTCTACCATGCATAAAAGGCATGGATTTTCTGGCTCAGGACCACCTTCAAGGTGGCAGAGAGTGGGAATCTTAATCCCTGCATCTTTTGCAGCAGATAAAATAGTTTGACCTTCTCTTACTTCTAATTCCTTTCCATCAATGGTAATCCTGATCATATTCACCATTTACCACCCTTTTTATACAAAAATGGTGGGCATAACCCACCATTTAATAATACCTTTTGCATTAAAAATTTTAAAGCTCTAACCAAGATTCAGAGAAAATTGTCTTCCCCATAAGAACCCTAGTTGTTTTATAATATTCAAGTTCTTTTTCTGATAAAGTAGATGGATCAGGTTCATTTCCATCCATAATATCATGAACAAGTTTTACAAGCTCTGGTCTCTGGCCATGAGCAAGCTCCATAAGTTCTTGGTCATAGGCATCTACGATAGCTGACCAGATACCATATTTCATAAGCATTGCCAAATACGCCCTGTTCAAATACGGACGAAGATGTGCCTCTACCCCATTTGAAACATTTGAAAGTCCTATGGTGCTCTTTGCACCTGGTGCAATATCTTGAAGCATTGCCATAAACTCTAAACCGCTCATTACCTGATCTGAACCAAGGGTAATTGGAGTAGCAATAGGATCCACCAAGATCTTTTCATTTGGAATTCCAGCCTCATTCATGGCCATTACAAGATCAACAGTCATGGCTGCTCTTTCATTTGCATCCCTTGGCATGCCATCAACACCCCACAAAAGAGCCACTACATAGCACCCAGTTTCAGCAGCAACAGGAATGAGCTTTTTCATGCGTTCAGGTTGAAGAGAAATAGAGTTCATAATGTGTTTTTCTGGATGCTTAGCTGCCCTTATCCCAGTTATTAAGGCCTCAGCATTTGTTGTATCAAGAGAAAGAGGACAATCAGTTATGCCTTCAACTACCCTTACTATCCATGGCATAAGTTCTGTGCCATCCTTTCTAGCAGGCCCAATATTCAAGTCTAAAAAATCACCACCAAACGCTACTTCTTCATGGGCCATCTCTACTATAGGCCTAGGATTCCTCTCCCTCATTGCGCCACCTGTGCGCTTACCCATTATATTGATGCTTTCCGCTATACATTGCACATACATAGACTCTTCCTCATCCTTACTTAATCTTTAATTAGCCCTCTGGCTGCCAACTTTTTAAATAGGAAGGAAGATGACTTGCCTCCCTAGGACCTATCTGAATTTTCCAATCTGGAAGTTCTTCTTCAAGCTCACCTTTAATTGAAGCCAGATATCCAGGAATAATGAGACTTCTATGTTTTACCTTGTCTTCTATACCTGATTTTTTTACAAACTGCCCTATTAGATCTGCGCTAAATTTGCCAGCAGCCCAAGCTGTCAACACTGAAAGTCCTTCAGTATCCTTTATAAGAAGCCAAGATGGCACCTTGCTGCCTTCAATCTCACCAGATACGATAAAATAAGTAAGAGAAAAGTTACAGGTAATAAGAACTGGAGAATTCTCATCTGGGCCATTGATGGGATAAATATCCTCCTGTACCACCATCGGCCTTTGGGGATCTGTAAAGATATTTAGTCGCTCAAGAAGCAGTGGGAACAAAGTATCACCTTGGATATCAGATAGTACACAGATACCTGCATACTTGGCAATGAGAATTGATGTAATCATTGCCTCAGTGAGAGTATCATCAGACATCTCACATGGAAAAGTAATGGTTGGAAAGCCTAAAGGTTTATATTTGTGTTTAATGGAAGCACGTCTACATACTATCTGATCCTCAAATACTGCCTTAAGACTCCTTGCACCAGTATCAAGTACCAAATCTTTAAGACCTTCTCCTTGGATCTTTTCAGAAAGTTGTGCAGTCTTTCCGATGGTTTCTCCCTTAACAGCTAATGGACACTCTGTCTCTTTAGCAACATTAATCATCTCATCAACATTTGACTCTGTTGCAGCATAAAGAAGAGGTTTATGATCACCACAAGCCTCTGCACCTGCCTTTAAACTAGATGGGTTTTCGCTCATTAAAATAAGAGCGGCATCAGGACTCTTTTCTCTGACCTTTTGAATCAGAGCTATAAAAGAGCCTTCATCACCCTTTTCATCTTTTACAGCCACTAGCTCTGCCCTCAGATTAACACCTACCCTGTCATATCTAAGGGCATTAAACCTATCTAGACGCCCATCTACATCATCATCAGACATTGCATTTGTTATTAAAACTGCAAGGCCTGTTGGATGCTCAAACCTCTTCTCATGTCTATAAAGACAAGTTTCTCCACCAAACTCAAACTTACCATCTCCACTTCCAAGAGTTATGGTCCTTATTGGTGGTGCACTTGCCTCACCAACCTTTTCCTTTACTTCATCAGATACATACGGACAGGCTCCAATATCCTCCTGCCCTGCTGCCACTTTCATGGCAAAGGCCAAACATGTTGGCACTCCACACTCCCCACAGTTTTTCTTGGGGAGCATCTTCAGGATGTCTATTCCTGTAAGACCCATGGTTTATTCTCCTCTTAAACAACGCTATCCATAGAAAGTGCAGGATGACCTTTCTCCTGCAAGAACTTCAGCACTTCATCCTCAGAAACCCCAACCTCTTCATCAGCTATAAGATCAAGCAGATTGGGAACTCCGATCTCTTTTGCACGCTCCTCAAGACGATCTCTAAGCTCTTCTTTGAGCATCTTTGGCATCCAAACAACCCTTTTAAGACCGCCTTCAGCCTTCATAAACTTTCTGGAGCAAATATAATGTTTTGACACACCCAGAAACCCAGGGGTTACCTGACCACCACCAACCATACCTGCCAATGTTGTAAACTTCATTCCACTTGGAGTCATTCCCATATAGTCACGATTTACTATCATGATACCATTACACATTGGCAGCATTGTGGCGATACATTCAAAACATCCGCAAGCAGTCATTGGATCAACCATTAGAGAATATGCGCTGACCCTCTCGACTTTGCCTCGGGATGCCTTTTTCACAAATTCGTTTATACCTTCCCACTGACCAAGATTTTCATCTATACACTTACCTTTTTCTATTGGCTGATTAGGTCCAGTGGGATTAATCTCATATGATGCCTTTCCATCAAGCCAGTTATAAGCTCCACACATTCCAACACGCTCTGGAGTAATTACGCAAACATGGCTTGGAGCAAATGATTGACAAAGTGTGCATGAGTAAAAAATATCTTCGCTTTCATCAGTCATGGATCCAAGACGCTCATCTCTGGCTGCATAGACACGTTTTGCGAGCTCCAGTACCTCTTTTACCTTTTCTTCCTCAGTATAAATTTTTACCTGCACCTTATCCAAAATTGCCCCAAAATCCTGATGAAGCTTTCCATGAAGAATGCGTCCAATATGTTCAAACTTAAACCCTTTTTCAATAGCTGACTTTCCGACCCTGAGCCACATAATATTTCTTTGGCCAATATGCATAATACCCTGAGCATAGTTAATAAGATGGTGGAACTGACGTTCAAGGATTGGCTCAAAGTCTGACTGCATTTGACGACCTGCAACCTCAACCAAAATGGCAAGAGGTAATTTAGCACCTTCTTCCACTTCATCCATCTCTGGACCTTCCACAATCACCTTACCATCCTCTACCTCGTCCATATCTTTAGATATAAGCACCTCTACGCCAAGGGTCCTTCCGCCTCCACATTCAAGATATAGATCATCTTTTCTGACACGCTCTCCTTCAAAAGCAGGCCCATATGACACTGGTATATCAATCTTTGAAACTGTAACCTTAAGACCTCTAACCTCGATTGCCTTTTGAACAATCTCATCATGTGGAACATTGCTGACAACATGCTCATAAGTACATATACCAGTAGGCAGAACCTCTGGAATATCCCAGTCAGAAATGGTTGGGAAGCCCCAGTTGATGGCTCCAGCAGCATTTGCGTACCACTCGTCAGATACAGGGCCAAATGCAATAACAAAGGCAAATGTTCTATCCTTGTTATAAAGAAGATTTGCCTTATAGTCACCAGGCTGAATTCCGCCAAAGGCAAGGGCAACACGACAAGCAAAGCCTATTGAAAATACCGCGGATGTATAAGTTGGACCAAAAGGCACAAGCCTCGTTGACCATCCTATTTGGACATTTTGTTTTATGAGCTGTTCAGGAAAATAGATTCCATCTGTTTGATCATGCAAAAATACGTAGAGGTTCTTTTCCTGAAGCTCAGTAGCTATCTTTTGTGCCTCTTCAGGGTTCTTTGGGGAACCAAGTATTGCTGCAAATCCAGGTGCAGTGCCATCAACAAACTCGACACCTCTTTTTCTAAAAATAAGGTCATCAGCAGCCCCTAACCAGTAATTTTCATTTGAAGGAGGATCTTCGGTCTTGGTATAAAAATTTGGATCATCCAGATACCTTATTGCTTCATACATCTCTTCTGCAAAAAAAGTAGCCATGCCTGCATCAAGTGCTGGAGCAAGATACGGCAGCCACAACTTATCGCTTACAGGAGGAGGAAGAAGCTTTCTGCACTCTTGAAAGATCTCCTTCATATCACCAAGCTGCTTAATTGGTGCGCCAAGCATACTGTAAATAATTGGCAAATAGTAAGCAGTATTCGGAAAAGCCACCTCTTTTTCTGGCCCATACTTTTTCAAGGCCTCCTCATACTTCTCTTCTGCCATATCAACTATCTTATGGGCGCCTCTAATTGCTGCTGAACAAATTATCTTGGACATACTCTTCCCTCTCTATATTTAAACTTGCAAAATTTATATCAATCCCTCAATCAAGGCCTCTGTAAGATTAATGGCCTTTGGATGCCTCATTATCATAAGCTCTCCACCTGCCAACAAGAGGGTGGAAGCAGTTATTCCCTCAATAAGAACTCCCCTTCTTTCTTGATCACCTAGTTCGGCATCTGTTGGAAGCTTTGTCTCTTTAGCCTTCCATACCTCTCTTCCAAGATTACAAATTATTGGGGGAGAAAGCTTATCGTCTTGCTGTGTTAAAGCAGCAAGCCTGATCCGCTCCATAACTGAATATGTATATTCAAGACCATAACCAACTGCACCTATGGAAGGATCCATTAGAATATGATCAAGGCCAACTCCAAGATTTTCAAGGAGTATGTTTAATTGTTTAGCCAAATTAACATCAATTGGTGTGGAGGCTACTACTGGATATTGAAATGCCATAGCAGTAGCGCCGAGACTTCTATAATTGGCATCAGTCAAAGGTCCAAGACAGACCTTCTTGTTTCCAATAAGGCTAGTTATCTCCCTTAAAGTCTCGGTATCTTTTTCTGCGTTACCGCAACCCCACAATATAATAGGTACATCAACAGCCTCAATAACCTTTTGGGCAACTTTAGCTGCATCAGCAGAAGACACATTAGCCCCATTTGGATCAGTGCTATCAAGAGACAGACATATGGCTTTAGCGCCAAATTCATTTACACACTTTCTAGCCCATGCGGCAGAATCATTTAAAACATCAGAATAATATTTCAATAGAGGCTCTGGCCACTCTTCTGGTGGAGAATCAAGAACTTCAAAGGCAATTCTAGGCGGATTTGGCATATCACCCTCAAAGGTATGGAAAGGAAGTGTTGTTTCGCCACCTACAACAATAGCAGTATCCCCTTCTCCTAAAGTTACACTCTGAATTACTCCAGTGCATGCCTCTTTATAAACATCCTCAGGTATGCCTTCCGCCCTTTCAGAAAGAGGTGGCTCTTCCTTTGAAAGCGGAGCAACCTCTAACTCTCCAACACCTTCCCCTGTAGGAGCCTTGAGTTCAACTTTTGGTTTAGGCCTTTCCTCTTTTTTCTCAGGTTCTTCTGCCTTTACCTCTCCTTTAGGTTCAGGTCTTGGCTCCTCTTTCTTTTCAGGTTCAGGCCTTGCTTCAACCTTTGGTTCTTCCTTTTTAGGTTCTTCAAC
>CAYMRT010000039.1:0-4042 GCA_964392885.1 uncultured Desulfobacterales bacterium
GAGCTAGCTCAACAACTCCAAATGCACTTTCAAGAAAAAGGGGTTGAATTTTTGCTCCTGCCTTTTTTCTTTTCTGGATTTTCTGGGATTGGACAATGGATTTTCTGGAAAGAAAAAAAGAGCGAAATTAATATTGAGACAAACGAGATATATCATCTGGTTTTTGATCTTACATTAAATAATTTAGGAAAGATAAATATTCACCTTTTAAAAAAAGAAAATGATATAATTATTCATATCTACTCATTAAAGGAAAATACTAATTTTATTAGAACACAAGCAGGAATATTATGTGAAAAAATAAAAAGGCTTGGCTTTAAAATTAAAGATATAGAAATTTTAGACATAGATAAAATGGAAGGTGAAGAGCTAGCTGCTATTTTAAATAAAGAAAATTCAACTTCTTCTAAGTTTCATGTTGTAACATAAGGAATAGCTAATGAAGCAACAGAAAAATAAGAAAAAAGCTGTGGCATTGAAATATGACCCACAAAAGGATTCAGCCCCTAAAGTTACTGCTAAGGGGAGTGGCGTTATTGCAGAAAAAATAATAGAACTTGCTAGAGAAGCGGGTGTTCCAATAAAAGAAGAAAAAGATCTGGTTGAGATATTATCTAAGCTAGACTTATATTCTGAAATCCCACCAGAGACTTATCTAATTGTAGCAGAAATCCTCACTTGGGTTTATGAAATAAACAAAAAGGTTACTTCCTCATCATAAAATAACTAGGCACGTCTATTGCTAAAATAACATTTAGGAGGCGTGCCATGGATATCAAAACAGGTTTACATCCATATACTCGGTTAGGTTCTATGGAGGCCCTGGAAGGGGCAAAAATCCTGGAAAAAAAGTTAGAGGTCACTTCTAATAATCTTGCTAACGTAGATACTGTTGCTTTTAAGGCCCTTCATACTACTTTTCATGAATATCTTTTAAGTCTGCAAGACGGTAATAAAAGGGCTGCAAAAGGCGAACAGGGATGGGCAGATTTTTCCCAAGGAAGCCTTAAGCGTACAGATAATCCTTATGATGTAGCCATTGATGGTCCTGGTTTTTTTGTGGTTGAGGGACCAAATGGACCTTTATATACCAGGGCAGGCAATTTTACTCTTAATGACAAATATGAACTTGTCACCAAAGAAGGCTACAGGGTATTGGGCGATGGTGCTCCTATTACTTTAGAAGATACTACTGGTAAAGGTATATGGCTAAGTGAAGACGGACATTTCTTTGTAGATGAGACCATTAGCTCAAAGATAGATGTTGTTACCTTTGATAACCCAGAAGGTCTTAAAAGAGTTGGGAGTAATTACTTTCAAGCAACAAATAAGGCTGGCCAACCTACTCCAACTGAACCCGTGGTAAAACAAGGTTATATAGAGACGTCAAACGTGAATGCCCTTGAAGAGATGGTCAATCTAATCGATCTTCACAGGGGCTTTGAAATGCAACAAAAATCTCTTCAAAGCATAGATCAGTTGAATGAAAAGGCAACCAACAATCTTGGAAGAGTTGGATAAATAAAAGGAGGAGACAGTTATGCGAGCGTTATGGACAGGCGCTTCAGGGATGAACAGTATGCAATTCAACCTTGATGTAATTTCTAATAATCTAGCTAATGCAAAAACTACAGCTTACAAGAGAAGTAGAGCAGATTTTGAAGATCTTTTGTATCAAACAATAAAAATGCCTGGAACAGAAAATGGGGATGGCACTCAGACTCCAACAGGCATGCAGATTGGTCTGGGTTCTAGGCCTTCATCGGTTCAAAAGATCTTTACCCAAGGAGATTATGAAAGCACAGGCAATAATCTTGATTGGGCTATAGAAGGAAGAGGTTTTTTTAAGGTTCTTGTAAATGGAGAAGAGCTCTATACGAGGGCTGGTGCTTTTAAGCTCGACAGGGATGGATATATCGTTACATCCAATGGATATAAGCTTCAGCCAGAATTTGCAGTACCACAAGGCACTGTAAATATTACAATTGATCCTTATGGACTCATAACAGCTTCAGACCAAGCTGGTACGCCATTGGCACAGGCGCAGCTTACCATTACAGACTTTCCTAATCCTGCAGGATTAATAAGTATTGGAAGAAATCTTTTCAGGCAAAGCGAGGCCTCGGGAGATGCAATTGAAGGTAATCCAGGTACAGATAGTTTTGGAACAATTGCCCAAGGCTTTCTGGAACAGTCAAATGTGGATGTTGTTCTTGAGATGGTGAATATGATTGTAACTCAAAGGGCATACGAACTCAATTCTAAGGCAGTTCAAACAGCCGATGAAATGATGGGAATCGTAAATAATCTAAAAAGATAAGTAAGAATGAGGTCCAAATATGAAAGGAATAGCGTTTAAAAACAATCTCATTTCTATTTTTATTTTAATTGTGATAATAACAGGATCTCCAATTAGTTCTTTAGGAAAATCCTTAAATGCTCAACTTGTTGATTCTCAGCTGCTTCAAGAGCAATTCGTAAAGTATCTTACAACTGTTTCTCCTTGGGAAAAAAATGAGATGGAGATAACGCAACTTAAAGTTCTTCCTAAAAATATTTGGGTTCCTAAAGGAGAATTGTCTTTCAAATTTTCTGAACCTCATACTGGTACTTTTTTGGGGAGGATTTCATCTATAGTAACAATTTATGTAAATGGAAAACCTGCAAGGAGAGCCAGAGTATGTGGCTATATAGAATGCTACAAAACAGTAGTGTGTGCCAAAAATGGATTAATTAAAGGGCAAATTATAAAAGAAAATGATCTTAAGCTAATAAGACTTCCTATAAGTAAGTTAAAGGGGAAATTTTTCGATACCAAAGAAGAGATTATTGGACTTTCAGCCAAGCGTACACTTAGGCCTGGCCAAGTAATCTATGGCCGCAATTTAATGAAGCCAGTTTTGGTAAAAAGAGGGAGCAGAGTACTAATTGTAGCAAAATCTCCTTTTATTGAAGTGACTTGTCCTGGAGTAGTTGTGGAAAAAGGTGGTCTTGGAGACTTTGTAAGAGTCAAAAATCTGCAAAGTAAAAAGGTAATTATAGCTCAGGTTAAAGATAAAAATACTGTTTATGTAAATTTCTAAAAGGAGTTTTAGTATGAAAAAATTTCAATATGCATTTTATCTACTCCTTTTTACAACATTTATAACTGGATGTGCTATCAATCAACCACCTCAAATTCATAAAATGGATGAAGCAAGCTTTGCACCTTTACCTATAACTCCATCCCAACCTCAAGAAGGGTCATTGTTTGATCCTGATGTAGAAAGTAGCCTTGTGGCCGATTTTAGAGCAAGAAGGGTTGGAGACATACTTACAGTAAAAATTGAAGAAAATCTTAAAGGTGCAAAAGATGTAAAGACCAATACAGATAGAAAATCTTCTGTAAATGTAGGGCTTACAGGAATTTTGGGCTTAGAATTCAATAAACAGGTATCGCCTAAATATCCTAATCAAAAAGTTGACGCAACCAAGGCGATCGGTGGGCTAAGTCAAAATAAGTTTGATAGCAAAGGCCAAACGTCTGGAGACACGAGCCTATCTGGCACCATTTCGGTAAGGGTAGTGAAAAAATTGCCTGGTGGGAATCTTTTTATTAGGGGTACAAGAGAAATTACCATAAATAATGAAACTCAATATGTAATATTGACTGGGATAGTTAGACCTGCAGATATTGACCACAATAATGTGGTTTCATCAACCAAGATAGCTGAAGCACGCATTTCATATACTGGTGGAGGTTCATTAAGTGAGATGCAACATCCTGGTTGGCTTGGACGATTATTGGGAATAATTGCTCCTTTTTAAAAATGGCCTTTTTATTGCTTATACCTAAAGTAGCTAGTGATTAAATGCAGAATTTAAAACTAATTCAAAAACAAAGCTAAAATCATGATGAAAATAAAAAGGATAGAAACAGGTTTTTGGCTTATTGTTTTGCTTTCATTCGGGGTTGTTTTTTTTAGTGTAAATGAGGCTGTGTCGGCAAGACTTAAAGACATAGCTTCAATTCAGGGTCTTAGAGAGAATCAGCTAGTTGGAT
>CAYMRT010000040.1:0-4271 GCA_964392885.1 uncultured Desulfobacterales bacterium
AACCATGGCCTTGGTCAAAATTATCTAATATTTTTCAAAAAACGATCTCATCTTTTGATGAAAATAAATTGAAGAATTTAGAGTTTAAACTAATTAATAATTTAGCTAACTATAAGTTAGCATCAGGAAAAGATTTTTATCTAATGCTATTATATGATGGTGAAAATTCTTTTGCACTGAAAATAAATGATTCACCAATAACAATTAATATTCCTCAAAATGCTAAATTTATCCCTAAAGAGCCACCTTTTGAGGGAGAAATTGAGCTAAATAACAATAAAATTTTTATTATAACTTCTAATTCATTATCAAAAATTAAGGAATAATAACTATGGAAATATTGGAGTTAGAACTAGAACAAGATACAGGTATCATTGATATAGAACACATTAAATATAAGCTACAAGAAGCTGATCTTTATTTAAATCATGGTCTTTATGAAGAAGCTTCAGAAATACTCAATGAATTAAAAAAAATAACTGGAATTGACTCTAAAATAAAAAATGAAATCGAAATTCGACTAAAAAAAATTCCTTCAAGTGGTAATGAATCTCAACAAGTAGAAGTTGAGGAAATATTAGAGCTTTCTAATGATGAGAAGTTTCAACAAGAATTCGATAATTGCCTTGGTTTAATTGAAGCAGGTTTTTTTTCTGAAGCCTTAGAAGAGTTAAAACTTTTAGAAGAAAAATGGGAAGATAAAGGGCTAATCTATATTACCATAGGCAAGCTTTATCTAAAGCTAGATATGCCTTTTGATGCCATAGAATATTTAGAAAAAGGTTTAAAATATACTGATATTTCTGATGAAGTAAGATGCGATGCCCTTTATCAACTTGCTCTTACTTATGAAAAAACAGGGTCTGTATCAAAAGCAGCTTCCACATTAGAAGATCTGATTAATATCAATCCTAATTATAGAAACTCTAAAGAAAAATTAGAAAAACTCAATGAAACAGCACAAAAATACGGACGTTTCTATTATCTGATTAGAAATAACTTACTTTCTGAAGAACAACTGGAAAGAGCTAAAGAGTTAGCTAAGCAGTCAAAAAAGCCAATTGAAACAATACTAATTAACCAATTTGGTATAGAAAAAATAGAAGTCGGTAACTCACTTAGCGAATATTACAAATGTCCATTTATAGAATTTAATGAGTTAGAAGTAGGTTCTACTCCTAAATGTATTTCAGGAATTAAAGAACACTTTTTTAGAACAACAGTATGCGCACCAATAAAAGAAGCATCTGGCACTCTTCTTATAGCAGTAGACAATCCACATGATTTAAGCAAGATAGACAATATCCAAAGGGTATTAAAGGCAAAAAATTTCGAATATGGTGTTGCCCTAAAAGAAGACATAGACAAGTTTATAGACTATTTCTTTGGCAAATATAATGTTGGTGATGAAGAAGATGTATTTGAGCAATTAAACCTAGCTGATGAAGAAGAGGAAGAAGAGGAAGAAGAGGAAGATATAGTTGCCACTGATACTGATAGTGTAGTAGTACAAATGGCAAATAAAATCATAGAAGATGCATACATAAAGAATGCATCTGATATCCATATTGAGAGTCTTACTGGTAAAAGGGGAGCCTTAATAAGGCTAAGGATTGATGGAGACTGCATAAGGTACCAAACGATTCCATACAATTACAAAAAAGCCCTTGTCTCAAGAATAAAAATCATGTCCAATTTGGACATAGCGGAAAAAAGACTGCCGCAAGATGGAAAAATAAAATTTAAAACAAGGGCCGGTAAAACCATTGAACTTCGTGTTGCAACTCTTCCTACTACAGAGGGCAATGAAGATGTAGTTCTAAGGATTTTAGCTTCATCTGAGGCTATGCCTTTAGATAGGATAGGTCTTTTAGAAGAAAATCTAAAAAAACTTAAAACTTGTATCGAAATGCCATATGGACTAATCCTAGTTGTAGGGCCAACAGGTTCAGGTAAAACAACCACACTTCACGCAGCCTTAGGCCACATAAATAGACCAGAAAAAAAGATTTGGACAGCAGAAGATCCTGTTGAAATCGTACAAGATGGATTAAGGCAAGTGCAAGTAAAACCAGCTATAGGATTGACTTTTGCCAGAGTACTTAGGGCCTTTTTAAGAGCAGACCCAGACGTGATAATGGTTGGAGAAACAAGAGATGAAGAAACTGCTACCACTGTCATAGAGGCCTCTCTTACAGGACACCTTGTTTTTTCAACTTTGCATACTAACTCTGCTCCAGAAACTGTTACAAGGCTACTTGGTATGGGCATGGACCCTTTTAATTTTGCAGATGCACTACTTTGTGTCTTAGCTCAAAGACTTGTAAAACGACTATGTCCAAAATGCAAAGAGGCATATACCCCTGATGATGAAGAAATAGAAAGAATTGTTTATGAATATGGCCATAATCCATCAAAGCCTATTTCAAAAGGCGAGTTAAAAAATATTACACTTTATAGGCCAAAAGGCTGTTCAGTTTGTAACAATACTGGCTATAAGGGGAGAATGGCAATTCATGAACTCCTTGTAAGTGATGATGGTTTAAGAAAGCTTATTCAAAAGAAAAAACCAGTTATGGAGATTAGAGATTATGGCCTTGAGCATGGAATGACAACTCTTAAACAAGATGGAATCCAAAAAGTACTTATGGGAGAAACAGACATGAAACAGGTTTTGTCTGCCTGCATAAGATAATTAATGTTTTTTTAAAAGGGCCCCATAAAAGCCGTCCATATCATACTGGCCTGGGAAAATTCTTAATGTTCTATTTAAAAAAATATCTTTGGGCCTAGTTTTTGATGCTTTATCTAAAGACACTAAAGAAAATTTTTTATTCTTTTTAAGGAAGGCCTTTATTACTTCATCTGTTTCTTCCCTTTCCATAGTGCAAACACAATATAACAAAAGGCCTCCTTCCTTAAGGCAAGTACTCCACTTATTTAATAGATCAAGTTGAATTTTAGAAAGTTCTGCAATCGCATTAGGTGTACGATTCCATTTAATATCTGGATGTCTTCTAATTACTCCAAACCCAGAACAAGGAGCATCAATCAAAATCTTATCAAAAGGAGCTCTTGAAATTATTTTATTATAACCTTGCTCTAAGTGATAAGCAGAAATAGACTTTATTCCTAATCGTTTCACATTTTCTTGAAGCTTTTTAAGGCGTCGAATGTTTATATCAGTAGCTATAATTTCTGCTTCATCACCTACCAATTGGGCAATATAAGTAGTCTTTCCTCCAATTCCAGCACAAACATCAAGTATTTTCTCACCTGGCAGTGGGTTTAAAAGCTCAACTGCCAATTGAGATGACTCATCTTGCACTTGAAATAAACCCTCATTCAAGCCAGGTAATTTTTCTACGCTACCCTTATAATTAAATATCCTTAGGGAGTTCTCTGCAATTAATCCTTTTTTTGCATTTATTCCTTGTTTTTCAAAAATCTTTATAAGTTCTGACGTAGTAATTTTTAAATTATTAACTCTAATACATAACGAAGACTGAATATTATTATTTATACATATATTGATACACTTGGCCTTATCCCATTGTTCATACCATCTTTTTACCATCCAATAAGGATGTGATGTAAGATTTGAAAGACAATTAAGAAAATTTTCATTACAATAACTCTGAACATCTTCTTCCTTTAAAATTATCTTTTTACTTCCTCTTGAAAGAGCTCTAAGACTTGCATTTATAAGGCCCTTTGCCCAGTTAAATCTAAACCTTTTTGCAAGCTTAACAGATTCATCTACTGCTGAAAAAAAGGGAATTTTTGACAAAAAAATAATCTGATAAGCCCCTATATATAAAATGACTTGAACTTTTAAAGGAAGTTTTGAAAACTTTTTCAGATATCTTTTTAAGTGATACTTTAAAAGTCTAAGCCACCTGATAGTTCCAAAAACTAGCTGCCAATAAAGTGCCTTATCTCTTGACGATAAGCTTGATTTTAATAAAAAAGCATTAGCAAGATCTTCTATTTCACCTCTGTCACCTGGTTCCTTCTGTAACCACTGAAAAAGAGTCTTTACTGCAAGTTCCCTTGCACTAGGATTGGGCAATTTCCTATTTTTCATTAACTAAAATGCGATCCAACTTGAATAGCCTTTCCTCTTAAAAAATCTTCTACTTTAAGTCTTTTCTTCCCTGGCCACTGAATTTCTCTAATGCGTAATGCACCTGTACTGCAAGCAACAAGCACTCCTTTTGGATTGGCCTCTAATACCTCTCCAGGCTTACCTTTTTTGTCTTCAACACTAG
>CAYMRT010000041.1:0-7454 GCA_964392885.1 uncultured Desulfobacterales bacterium
AGTGGATTAAGGTGTTTCTTTCCCATGGAAAGATACTGCACTGACAATGCAGCAATGGTAGCTTTTGCTGGCTATCATCAGATCAAGGCGGGCATCACCACAGGGCCAGATGCAGATGTATACTCAAGGCTCCCTTTATAATAAGATTCTTCCGACATATGAGCGCCAAAGCTAAATCCCAAAGTAAGCTGGACTCCAGTGTCAAGGCACAAACACTTACCGCACTGTCTCATTTTAGTAGTCTACTATAGAGAGGGACAAGGGAAAGCCTGAAAGGGCCTTGGAAACAGGAATCCGCCCCAACAGCTTCTAAGGCTTGGCTTCGCTGAAACGCTCCAAAGTCGCTCGCTCATGCTCGCTAAATGGAGGTTTCGGGCGCTCCGCTTCGCCTAAGAATCTGTAACGGGCTACTTCCAATCGTTTCCAAAACCCTTCCAGGCTTTCCCTTGCTTGTAGCAGGTTGGAAGGGGATTTGGTCAAAATGGATACCTGAGCTGTTGTTACACAGAAATTTTTGCTAAAATGCCTTTAGGCAAAGTAAGACCTTAGAAGCTCTTGGGCTTTTTTCTGAGAAAGACTTTGCCTTGACTCTTTGTTGTATCCCGTGCATCTTCTGTTGAAGACGAAGGATAAGTGAATGCTCTCATTTTTTGAACGGGGTTTTAGACTCGCCCTGGTACTCATGAGCCGGAAGAACCTTAAACTTTTGAGGAGACTCATAGGTTATGGAAATAATACGCGGGTTTCTTGAAGAGGAAGATTATAAAAAATATATTGAAACTGTAAGCTCTATTCTGCCTCCTCAACACGGGTTGTCAGACAAAAACTTTCAACATAGACTCCACTTACTTACCAGTCTGAGAAGACTCGGCCCTTTATTTATCACCAGGACATGCCGGATTCAATCCGAACCAGGAAGGACAAAGGTTATAGCCTGCCCCTTTCCACTCAATGAAACCAATGACTCCACCACAGATCTTTTTATGCTTTTTGACGAAACAGGAAAAGTTAGATTTTTGTGGTGGACCTTAATGAATGATGGCACCCCAAGGCTTGAAATTGGCCCCGCAGCAGAGTGGCCATTTGGGGATTTCAGGTTCTCTCCGACCTTGTTATTTGATCTGTTTGTCTCTTGGCAAAAACATAGAAGATACGATGCCGAGGCATTCGTTTGCTACAATGCCTCGCGCTTTCCAGCTCATGAAAAAGGAATAGGTGAAATCATTTGGCCAAGGGGCCCTAAAAATAAACCCGCAAGGATTAAAGAACCTCCTAAAGATGAAGATTTTCCTTTTTTTGACCAACAACAAAAGGAATGGCCATTAAATCTAGTGCCAGTACTTGGTGCCAGGCGCTGGCTTTCTTACTCCAATAATAAATTAATATTAGTAAATGCAGATAGAACAGTCTTAGGCAATATAAGTTGGACGGCTAGTTTTCCCATACGCATATTAGCAGCCTTCTGTGAAAATGATTCAGGAAAACTTTTTTTCTTAACGAATTCCATGGAGATATATCTGTGGGATTACCAGAACAAGAATCAGCCAGAAAGGCTACATACAGATATTCCAAATCGTCCAACCTCTATTTCCCGCATAAAAACTGTAAGCGGCACATCTAGATACAGATTAATTTTGTCAGCTTGGGGAGGGATACTTGGAATATTAAACGATGAAGATAAAGAAGTGGTTGAAGAACTTGTCTTTATTCCTTCTACTATTTTCCATATCAATAGACACTCACGAGATCCTTCTCATGGATTAATATTCAGGGTTGATGGGTCTATAGAAGGTATCAAGCTAAGATTGCGGCCAGAGCCTGACGAGAGACTTAAGCAATTTACTTCTTTTATCCTGCAAAAGCCACCTAACTGGTCTAGACTACAGGATTTTTTACTGACACTGGATTTTAAAGGTGATCAGCTTTATCCGTCACCCAAGCTTGTTCTTCACTCCTTATGGGATGAAGTCATAAAAGATGATACAAAAGCAAGAGAAACGTGGAAAGCTCTAATATCTTGGGCATGTGAGAATAATCCATGGAACCAAGAAGAGGCCAAGCTCAGCAGGCTCCTGAGAATTATTGCTGATGTAATTATGGATACCCCTTTTCGACCTGGTGGCGAGGAAAAACTATCTGAAGTCGATAGTGAATTTACTAAACTTACTAAGGAGAGTCTTTTTAAGCTGGCAACTACCTTTGACGAGGCAACAATTGCCCTGTTATGTCAACGTCTTCCTTTTTTGCAGAGTTATTGTAAGGACACACTAATAAGCTTCAAAGATGACAAGTTAAGAGACATAGTAAATACAATAAAAAAAGGTAGAGCAAAGCTTTATAGCGTAAAAGTCAAGGGCATTTTTGCCTTGAAACGACCAGTCAGGCATCTTCTTTCTTTTGATAATGGGGAAAGCCTTATTGTAGCAGATACCCAAAAAATTCATTACTTGAAAGGTGAAAACCTATCATATGAAAAAGACTATTCTTGGGAAAAAATAGATTCTTTTTCTTGGAAGGACCTAAGCTTTAAAAGCCGTTTAAGACTGATTCTTCATATAGAAGGTTACAAATTTTTACTGGTTTCACGTCTAGGGGAAGTAGCACTTATAGAGTGGAAAAAAGAAGAAAAAAAAATAATTTTGACTAAAAATCTCGACTTCTACTGTTACTGTGGAGCTTTAAACAAAGAAATAGGGCATATACTCCTCGGAGGAGTAGATTATCAAGGAAGAGCAGTTATTTATTGGAATGTTGTCAAGGACCTTCTAAATCAGAAAGATTCTTGGGAACGTCCTTGGCAAAGTGAGACCCCAGGAAGAATCGTTGGTATGGCATTTTCCAATGCCTGCGTCTATGCAGTTGATGAGAATGGTGGCCAGATCTGGAGGTCTCCAATCCATCATGGAAAACTAGGTAAATTTATTACTTGGATTAAAGTAACAAACGCTCAATTTTCATCAATCTTGGCCTTAGAAAAGAATGGAGAAACAAATATATATGTAGGAGACAGACGTGGCTATGTCTTTTCCTATAAGGAGGAAGAAAAAAAGACATCAGATATAGTAGCCCCCCTCCTTGGGTGGGCTTATTTAGGGAACCCCGGAGTCTTGTCTTTGAATTCGTTAAAGACCAGCAAGTTCAATCTCATAACCGTTGCAACGGAGCGAGATGGCCTAGTCATTCTAGATCCTGAAAAGCTTAGGGTTACAAGCCTGATCTGCCACCTTTTTCCTGCATATGCCCAGGTCCAGACAGACAAACAGGTCTTTGCAGCCTCTCTCAATGGTCAAATATGGTCAATAAAAGCTACTAGGCAAATAAGAAACCAAGATACACATATAGAAAGAAAATGTAAGAAACAGTGGAGGCATCATGAATACGGTCTTTGTCTTATAAGAACTCTAGAGAGAATCGAGAATATATACAATAGCCCCAACCACAAAAAGGAGGAAATAAACGGCATCCAAAATGAACTAAAAAAATTTCTGGACTTAAATTATGCTTCAAGTTCTGAAAATAGCCTCCCTTCTCGGCTTGAGATCCCTGCGCCTTCAAGGCCCCTTTTGGCATATATGGCCGTGGTTATAGGTCATTTAGTATACCTTGCTAAGGGTAAGGATCTTGTTGACACAATGCTCATTAAAAGGGCAATTGACTGGATAACCGGCCTGCCTGCCCATATACATGCCCACGGTGCTTTAATCTTAATAGATCTCTTAGAAGGCCAAAAGAAAGAAGACATACCTATAGTTTCTTCAGCCTTGGATGATTTAATTTCTTACTGGCTTCATAAGATACTCAAGGAAGTAAAGGAAAATGTTCGTAATGGTGGACCAGATTTGGTCTTAACCCCCTTGTTAGATGCAGCTTTTTGGATTGAGACCCAGGGAGGAAGAAGGTGTGAAGATACGTTGATCACTATATTCAATGATATCATAGGGACAGGTCAACTTTATAGCAAAAGACTTCACCGTCTCTTTTTTCAACGTCTTATTAAGACTTGTTCTAAGCATAAAGACCCTTTTATAAGGTTATCTGTAGTTTGGGAAAAGATAATAAAATTTTCCTTTAACAAGTCTAAAGAGGCACTGATTTTTTGGACAAAAGAAAAAGAAGACTATCATAATCTCGGAGGATCGGCGGCCTTTTGGCCAGCCGTAATATGGGAAATTCCAGATGTCTTGTTTAATAATAAGCATCCGTCCTCATGGATTGAAGAGCTGGGAAAAGCGGCTTTGGAACATCCTCAACTTGAGGCATGGCTTCCATTAACACACCTAATATTTAACTGTCTTATCCCTTTTTATTGCGACAGCTTTAAAGACCTAAAGTGGCCAGAGGTAAAAAAATCTTTTACTGACAAAGCCTCAGTAGAAAACTTGAATGATTTAGGGCAGTGGCTAGACGATGTGCATGAAAAAATAAAGACCCTTCATAAAAATTTTAATTTTTATAAATCCATCCGTAATCAGGTTCAGTACCTTTATGAAGTGCAAAGATTTTTGAAAAAAGATATTGAATCATCTCGCAGGCTAAATGCTTTAGAAAGAAGCATTATAGAATTTTTAAGAGAAATTAATCTTAATGCCATAAACAACCTCCTTTTTAGCTGGAAGGAGAACTCCCTGCCACAGGAGATTGATTTGGTTTCTGAAAGTGACTTCAGCGAGCAATTCGAACCTCCAATTTATGTTAGGAAGAGAAGAGAGTTCAGAACAGATAACAATGAAATAAGATTGGTTATAGAGATTGAAAACAGATGGGGTTGGAACCTTGAAGTAAAACCTTTGGAAGTGGATGCTGAACCACGAGTTAGGGATATTGCCTCTGGCTCAAAAGAAAAGATTACAGTTACTTTGGCTAGCAACAGGCAGATACACAACAATTCAAAACAGATTCATTTGACCTTTGAATTGAGACATCATGACATGAGAGATAGTCAGCGTGTATTGACAAGGGTACGTATAGACTTGCTGCAGGAACCGGGAGAATTGGCTAGAGAGATGAAAGTCTCCAAAGAGATAATAGAGCTTCTGGAAAATGCAGTATCAGATAAAAAAAACATCATCATTCAAACAGTGGGAGACCACATTGAAGATTGGGAGGTTGAAACACTTCTACTATCCCTCAAAGAATTATTTAATTATTCTATCCTAGAAAAAAAAATACATCTTGAAAGGCAACATGCAGGGCCAGAGCCATGGGTCTTTTGGCTCAGACCAAGCGTCCCTTTGGATGCGGTCTTTTTGCGTATGCTTGTGGCCCCTGAAAACGTGCGATGGATACCTCTCGAGCTTCAAACAGACCCCAGCAACAACAATCTCTATAGACAACTACCAGCCTATCTTCACGGCCCTTATACTCCATCTTTTTCAGAAGTTGCAGCCGCAATGGCCATTTTGTCTCTGGATAAACAGGAACAAAATGAATGGTTAAATAATCTTGAAGGGATGCTGTCGCAAGATGTCATTGATAAGATAAGCAAACTGGTTCCCAATAATAAGCATTATCTTTGGCTTATTCAGTGGCTTAAAAAGGAATCTAAAAAACTACTTTCTGATTCTTTTTGGCTTTTTGGTGCAGAAACTGATCTTGAAATTGGTCACTTATGCAATCTTAAAATTTGGCGCAAATGGCTAACTAAGGATACTCCTCCTGCCTTTTCTGGGCTTGATAATGAAAGTTTTAAAGCAATCAAGGCAAAACTCCAAAAATATAGTCTATTAGACCATAACACTGTCAGTTGCGATGATATTAAAAGGATTTTTGAAGATACACTTTCTACCAAGCTTCAAGCAGGATCTGGTAATCGTGATCGTTTTAAGGTTTACACTGGCGAGGTAGAGCTAGCCAGAAGATATTGGAGAGTAAATTTATTAGTCCCTGACCATGGTATCACGCTTGACGGCACAGGTAATTTTCCAACTCCAGACATAAAGATAATAAAAAAATTCGATGGACTTAATTTATATTTTATCAATGAGCCATTAAAAAGATTGGGTAATGGTCAGTTAAGAGCGGTGGGCCTTACGCCAGAGGATTTATTTCATTTGTTATTATGGCCAAAGCCGCAAAGACTCCTTGGCGTAAAAATGGCTAGATACCTAAATCCCAATGAATTGAATCCCTTTAGAACCGCTCTGGGACTTGGTCCTTTGGTAGCCACTATGTTTCATGGAAGAAGTAGTGAACTACATGTAATAGGACAAAAAGTCATAACTGATTCCCAGGGGGTACTTATATCAGGTGCCAGGAAAATCGGTAAAACCAGTCTTTTACAAAAAATACGTTATGAATGGAAGACTAAAGAAAATATACAAGTAAATGTAATTTACATTGATTTCCAGGACGTAACTCCATGGGAAGATAATTCCGCCATAGAAATATTCTTGAGCAGGCTTTCCAAGAAATTGGAAATAGAAAGGTTGCCAAATTTGGAAGCGGCCGAAGATTATCTCAAAAAGACTTACACAAAAAATAAAAGAAAATTTGTAATCCTTTTGGATGAGGCAGACAGACTTTTTAAGCTGGATTTGATGACTAGACCGCCATCGCCAGAACACAGCATTAAATATTTCGGCCAGTATTATTATTATCCTTTGTTTAGCTGGTTTAGAAAAATATCTAGTCAAGAAGAAGCAATCTCGTTTGTAATGGTAAGCTACCAATACGGCTCTTCTGATGAAACGGCTCTTAATCAATGGATTAATGTGAGTCAAGCCCCGTTATATAATTGGCTCTATTCGTTAGAGCTTGGTCCTTGGACGAGAGAGGAAGCGGAAAGCTTTTTGCAGGGAGCCCTAGAAGACCTAGGCATATTTTTAAGAAAAGAAGTTATCGATTATATGATTAACCATTCACTTAATATTCCATGGATCTTACAAGAAATGGGATATAGAGTTTTAGATTCTATAGATCCCGATCCTTTAAAAGGTAAATGGCCAACAATGGCACAAATAAGACAAATTGTTCTTGATGTACTCAGAAAGGTTCAAGAGATTCTTCATTTAACAGCTGAGCAGGCAGTCCAAAATGCAAAAAAAGACTATCAAGAACGCTATTCTTCAAAGGATGCAAGTGAAAAATATAAGCTACTTATGAATGACAATCTATTTTGGAATATTTTATGTGCCTTTGCAAGGCGTAATCTCAATCAGACAAGAGGAAACAGTAGGATATTTCATTTAGATAATTTTTTGGAATACCTTATTACTCATCCTGAAGGAAGAAGAATAGGTAGAAATGCTATTGAGTTAATTTTTCACCATATGGGCAGAACAGTTCTGTTAAATGGTAAAGGTATCAGACAATATGAATTTGCATATAATCTTCTGCCAAAAATAGAAGTATGGCTAGCTGAAATGATAGAAAGGCAAAGATATGAATGATGGTGAGCTAATTTTCTGTAGTATTCCAGATCTTAGATGTATATCTGAAAAAGATATTAAAGACAA
>CAYMRT010000042.1:0-9262 GCA_964392885.1 uncultured Desulfobacterales bacterium
GAAGAGTCTCTTTAAAATAACCAGAAGAAAGAGGACGCAAAAGGATCCCTTCTGCACCACTATCTCTTTCAATAATTCTTAATGTATCTCTTCTCTGTGACATTGGCCGTTGCCCTAAAACTTCTCCTGTAGCAATAAAAGAGGCAGAAAAATCTTTGAGCATGGACATAGCCCTTTTAATCATCAATATCTTGCAATCTATACATGGATTAAGATATCTGCCATAACCATGAGCAGGATTTACAACCATTTTGAGATATTCCTCTGAAATATCTACAACAACCACATCTATTCCGTATTTTAACTTGGTATTTTCAATATATGCTCTCGCCTTATCTTCGCTCTTTAACTCATAAGAAAAAAAAGGGGTAATAAATTTAACTGCCGTCACCTCTATTTTCTGCCTCTGAAGAACCTTGCACGCCAAAATACTATCTAGTCCTCCAGAAAATAGGACCAAACATCTCTTCTGCATATCTTTTGGCACTCTCTTTTTCTCCGCCTAACATCCTTACAAGTTCATCAAGTCGCTCTTTTTCAGACAAAGGCTTAATTACAGATCTTGTTTGACTCTTGTCTTGAATCTTTTTTACACACAAATGTTTATTAGCAATGGATGCAATTTGTGGAAAGTGGGTTATTGCAATCACCTGACTAGTTTTTGATATCTCTTTTAATTTTATTCCAACATTTTTTGCAACTTCTCCTCCTAACCCCGAATCTATTTCATCAAAAACTACCGTCTCTTTTCCACTTTTTTGTCCTAATACCACTTTAATAGCAAGAAGAATTCGGGATAATTCTCCGCCAGAGGCAACTTTGGCAAGAGGCTCTAAGGGCCTACCTGGATTTGCGCAAAAATAAAACTCTATCTCTTCAGTTCCATAAGGAGTCACATCTTCTGGGGTAGGATTGTCTGGGCCTTTTAGTTTAATTTCAAACCTAGATGACTTGAGATTTAAATCAAAAAGTTCTTTTTTTATCTCTTGTGAAAGATGTTTAGCCGCCTTTTGCCTCTTCTCTCTAATCTTAATAGCCTCTACAAGAAGCTCTTTTTCTTTCTCTCTTAACCTTTTTGAAAGACTTACTATTTGATCATCTAGATTTTCCAACTCTTTTAATTCTTCATCAATCTTTCTTCTGTATTCAAAAACATCTTCTATTTCTGGCCCAAAACGTCTTTTTAGCTGGCGAATCTTATATAACCTTTCTTCAACTTGTCTTAACAAACTATCGTCAACTGGAAGATCAAATAAATAATCTCTAAGCTGGCCAGCTATGTCATTAGCTTCAATCTCAACAGATGAAATCTGCTGACACAGAGGTTCAAGGGCCTGATCAAGTGCAGCGAGCCTATCCAAAAGAGTTCTGCACTCATTTAGTGTTTCTACAACATTGCCTCTTTCTTCGTAAAGAAGCGAATATACCCTGGAGCCAACCTCTCTCAGCCTTTCTGTTGCCTTTAGAACTTGTTTTTCCTCTAGTAACTTTTCTTCTTCTCCTTCCTGAGGAGATATATCGTCTATGAGCCTTGCTTCTTCCCTAAGCTCTTCTTCTGTTTCTTGCAGGCTTTTCTTCTTCTGTTTAAGTTCTATCAACCTCTTATTTAGCTCTTGAACATCATTATAAACCTTTCTTAATTTACTAGTTGATATATTAGCATAAGTATCTAAAAGAGACCTTTGGCTTGTCTTGTTCAAAAGGGTGTGAAACTCGTGTTGACTTGCAATACCAATAAGATCTTTAGTTAAGTCTCTAAGCTCAGAGAGGGTAGATAACACCCCATTAATAAAAATCTTCCCCTTTCCTTCTTGAGAAATAATTCTTCTTAAAATAAGCTCTCCATCATAATCAATGCCTCGATCTTTAAAAAACGGTTTTAACGCATCTCCTGCATCAAAAAGGGCTTGAATTGTAGTAACCTTACCAAAAGGACCAATGAATCTGGTTTCAGCCCTAGCCCCTAAGATCATGTTTAATGCCTTAATAAAAAGGCTCTTTCCTGCACCAGACTCACCAGTAATTACCGTAAGCCCTGAAGCAAAATCTATCTCAGCCCTATCAATAAGGGCAAAATTTTCAATAATAATTTGCCGTAACATCGCTCTTTTATTAGAAAATTAAAAAAGTTTAAAGATAAACAAAAGCATTGACTAGTCAACCACTTATTAATGGTAAGTATAAATAAAAAAAGGGGCCGTTGCCCCTTTTTATCAAAACCACAAAAATTGAGAAATTATACTTTAAATTCTTCCAACATAGAATGTAATTTTTCAAAAAGCTTTTGTAACTCCTCTGAAGTATTTTTTACTCTTTTACTGCCTTCTTGTGCTCGTTCGCTAGAATCGGCTATGTCCTTTATCTTTTGAGTCATTTCTTGAACCGTTTCACCTGTATTGCTAGCGTTCATACTTATTTCGCTGGTAGTGGCACTCTGCTCTTCTACAGCAGAGGCGATACTTTCAGCCATTTCATTTATCTGATCAATAACAGCAACAATTCCATCTATTGCAGATACGGCCTTTTCTACATCTGTCTTGAGTTCCTGCACTGTTTCATCAATGCCCACAACTGATTCTCCTGTCTGCTTTGCGAGCTCTTTAACTTCATTTGCAACAACAGCAAAACCCTTTCCAGCCTCTCCAGCCCTTGCTGCCTCTATAGTTGCATTTAAAGCCAAAAGATTTGTTTGTTCTGCAATTGATCCAATAAGCTTGCTGATTTCGCCAATTTTATCAGAGGCCTCACTTAACTGTTTTATTACTTGTGCTGCTTCTTGGGCCTTTTCACTTGCCCCAAACGCCACCTCTCTAGACTTGCTAGTATTTTGAGAAATTTCTATTACAGTAGCATTCATCTCTTCCATTGCTGCCACGACATTGTTTACCATATCAGTCGTGACTTCTGCAGCTTGAAGAAGTGTCTTTACATTTTGAGATGTCTCTTCTGCATTCTCAGACATCTTGACAGACTCTTCTTTCATCTTTTTAGACTCTTCACCGACACTATCAGCAGTTTTCTTTGTTCTTGCCACTAACCCTCTAATTCTATTAATAAAAGAGTTTACAAAAGCCGCTGCTTCGTCAATCTCAGTAACTATTGCTCGTTGGTAAACAGCCTTGCACTCCTCGCATGAACTAAGCTCTCCACTTGTTATTTTGGGGCAGTGAACTTCCGATGCATAACTGCCAGACTCTGACCAGCACTGGGTCTTTTTTCCATAGCTTGGACACTCTTGTGCATCACATTTCATGGCTTCAGAACAATTTATTTCTTGTACGTCTAGCTCCTTTGTTAAATCAGCCTCCCCTGTCGCCAACTCCTTTAATCTATTTGCCAAGTTTTTAATAGGCTCAATCGCTATTTTATTAAGCAAAAAGGAGATAAAACTTACTGCAACAACAACAGATACTGCAATAATTAACAAAATCGTTCTAAGACTTTTTTTCTCTGCAAGTATTATATTCGAAATATCACTTCTCATTACCATCATGCCTAAAACTTCCCTTGAAGAACCATGACAATGAAAGCATTTGGGCTGGTTTTTTATAAGCTTTATTCCTAAAAGCTCTCCGCTATTACCATTTGACACTACTTCCACAATCGGCTTGTCATTTTTAGTTTTAATAGCCTCTTTTGAACGAAAAACTAATTCTTCCGGCAACTTATTTAAGATATCTACTCCTTGTTCAGTGCTTTCAGGGGCATATACTGCAGTACCATCAGGAGCAAGAATGTAAACCTTTGCTCTCTTTTTTAAGCCAGAAAGTATTCTTTTTACGCTCTCTTCATCACCTATTGTCATAGGAAAATCAATGGCAACGCTTACACTGTCTAAAAGAGTGCTCGCTTGATTTAAGCCTGTTTTATAACTTATATCAGACACAGCCCTTTCATGAAGAAAGAGCATGGCGGTTGTACCCAATAAAAAGAAAAAAATTACAGGCCCAAGAATCCTAATCCTCATTCCTCTAAGCAAAAACACATTTTTTAAATCCATTTTCTTCACCTCCACTTAGTGAGCTCCACCATGTAATAAAGGCTTAAAATTAAAGGCCTCTACCCGCTCTTTTGTGTGGCAACTACTGCAAACTTTTTTAATATCATCTGCCTCTGACCAAATATCTGAAATATCTTCAGATTCAACATGCTTAGAGCCAGGACCATGACACACTTCACAACCTACATCTTTTAAATCTGGCGTAGTGGCTTCATCCTTAAATCCACCTGGCTTTCCATATCCTGTTGTATGACAGGAATAACACTTTTCAACTTCCTGATTTGTGAGTTTGTCTCTCATCTTTTTTACTGCATTAAAAGAGTGGGCCTTTTTAGCGTATTTTTTATATGAAGCATATTCTTCTTCGTGACACTCTCCACACTTTTTTGATCCAACATAAAAAGACTCATTTGCTAAGGAATTCACAGAACAGGAAATAAATAGAAAGAAAAACATCCAAATCAAAGGCACCTTGGTTTCTTTAAGGCAAAAAAAATGCATATTCTTCCCCCCTTATTTCTTGCTATTTGTCATCCATTAGATAGTATCGGCAAAAGAGAAGGAGACTTTGATATTTTTTTTTAAAAATAGAGAAAAATTATCTTATATAGGCAAGTTGGGTTTCTTCTATATAGGCCTTTATGCCTTTTGCTATTCCTTTGGCAATAGTATCTAAGTAGGCAGGGTTTTTAAGACGTCTTTCTTCTTCTGGATTGCTTATAAAGGAAGTCTCTACAAGAATGCTAGGCATCCTTGCGCCAATAAGGACAAAAAAAGGGGCCTGTTTTACGCCTAAGTTTCTAATATTTTTATATCTTCTTCTTAAAGTACTAACTAAGTTTTCCTGCACCTTTCTGGCAAGGCGAGAAGATTCCTTTACTTTACTGTTTTTTAATATGTCATTTAAAATGCTTTTTAGCTCTCCTATTCTTTTTTGTGATGTTGCATTTTCCCTTGCAGCAACTCTCATTGCATCTTCATCTAGCGCAAAATTTAAAAAATAGGTCTCTATTCCCCTAAGTCTTCTGGTGGGAGCTGCATTTACATGGATAGAAACAAAGAGATCTGCTTTATAAGAGTTAGCAATGGCAGTGCGTTGAGTTAATGGAAGAAATCTGTCTCTTTTTCTGGTTAAAATCACCTTACACCCAAGATCTCTCTTTAAAATTTTTGCAAGTCTCTTTGATATTTTTAAAACAACATCTTTTTCTCTTAAACCAGTCCGTCCTTTTGCCCCTGGGTCTTTTCCTCCATGGCCAGGATCAATCACTATTGTTTTTACGCAAAGCCCTAGTTGTTGGGCAAGGGTTAACTTTTTCCCTTTTTTATAAGTGCGTGCTGACTTTTTCCCTGCCTTTTTTGGCTTAATGGCACACTTTTTCTTGGAATAATGAGAACCAAAGGCATCTGTTACAATCCTAAAAGGGTCTTTCAGATAAAAAACCTTTATCTTTTCGGTTTTTTCTAGATCAAAAACTACCCTAACTGTTTTTGGTGCATATTGAGCAATTCTTACAGAGCGCAACAATCCATTGTGTATTTTTATATATTCAGAAAGGCCTATTTTTTTATAGGCAGGATAAAGATCTAAGTAAAATCGACGAGGAAGTCCTCTTTTTTTATCAGCAGGAAGAACTCCTTTTTTTATGGAGACAGATCCTGTAGAATAGACAACAACTCTTGTATAGTCTGTATCAGACCAATATCTAATATCTTTTATAAATGCTATCTTTGTCTGCTTACCATTTTTCTTTTTATTAGGTTTGCTTTTTAGAGGTTTAATTTTTATTATGCCCATGCCCTTTAAACGCTGTCGGGCAAGCTTTGCGTGGCTTCCATTTGGATATTCTAGTATAATTCTCTTCCAGACCTTTATGGCACTGCTTGGACGGCCTGTCATCTTATAGATTTGCCCCATTTCATAAAGGGCATCATCTGCCAAACGGCTTAAAGGAAAGCGTTCTACAAGAACCTGATACCGTTCTATTGCCTCTTGAATATCGGACTGCCTTCTGGAATATCCATACAACTCACTATAACAGCGCCCCATCATAAAGAGGCTGCGAGGAGCAATATTTTTGTCATCAGGAAATCTTAAATATACCCTTCGAAAGGCATTTATTACCTTGAGCCAATTTTTTCTATATTTTCTTAATCGGGAACTAGAAGCTAACCTACTGTAAGAAGCCCGAGCCTTTTTATATTCTCTCTCTGCTTGGCTTATTGCGGCTTGAGCACAAGTAATACTAGTTATATGGCTTAAAAGAAGGCCAAAAACTATGAAAAAAAACAGAATACAACTTATTTTTTTTGAGTTATTGCTAAAGTTTTTCAGCTCTTTCCCCTAACTAAGTTACAAAGTTCATTAAGTATATTTAAGGCCTCTAGTGGAGTAGTGTTATTTATATCTATACCTTTTAATTTTTCCTTTAAAAGATCTGAAAAATTACTCCCTTTAAGAGGCAAAGCCTTTTGAACCACTAACTTATAATCTTTAGGTTCAACTGTGGCAACGGGAACCATTGTCTTTTTAGATTTATTTTTGTTTTCTATCTCCCTTAAGATCTTTTTTGCATTTTCTATAACATCTTTTGGAACTCCAGCTAAAGCTGCAACCTGTATTCCATAACTTTTACTAGTAGCCCCTTCTTTTAAAGTATGAAGAAAATATATTTTGTCTTCGTGTTCTCTTACTTCTACATGAAGATTCTTTACTTTTTTACTAACCTTTTCAAGAGCTGTAAGCTCATGATAATGAGTGGCAAAGAGCGTCTTTACACCTTTTTTATCTTTAAATAGTAAATGTTCTGACACCGCCCATGCTATTGACAAACCATCATAAGTGCTTGTTCCTCTTCCGATCTCATCAAGAATAACCAAACTCTTTGATGTGGCATTGTTCAAAATATTGGCGGTCTCCTTCATCTCTACCATAAAAGTACTTTGGCCTTTAGAAAGATAATCTGTGGCACCCACTCTGGTAAAGATCTGATCAACAAGGCAAAGTTTGGCACTTTTAGCAGGCACAAAACTCCCCATTTGCGCAAGAAGCACTATCAAGGCTGTTTGTCTAAGAATTGTGGATTTCCCTGCCATATTTGGGCCTGTTATCAAAATCAATTGACTGTCTTTGTGATTAAGAGTTATATCGTTTGGCACAAATCGTTGACCTTGGAGGTTTTTTTCCACTACAGGATGACGTCCTGATTTAATTATAATTTCGTCTCCATCTATAATTTGTGGCCTGGCATAATCATTCTCTATGGCAACCCTTGCCAAACTGCACAAACAGTCGAGTTCTGCCAAAGCTTCTGCTGTTGATTGAATTCTCTTTGAATGAACAGCTACATCAGATCTTATTTTTGAAAAAATTTCTCCTTCAAGTTCTAAACGCTTTTCCTGAGCAGAGAGTATCTTTTCTTCTATCTCCTTTAATTCCGGAGTTATATAACGCTCACAAGTGGCAAGGGTCTGCTTCCTAATAAAATAATCTGGAACCTTTGAAATTTGAGCCTTTGAAACCTCCAAAAAATAGCCAAATACCTTGTTAAATTTTATTTTAATATTAGAAATGCCGGTTTTTTTCCTTTCTTGAGACTCTATTTTAGCAATATAATTACGACCGTTTTGCTGTATCTCTATAAGTTCATCTAACTCTCTATTAAATCCCTTCTTAATTATATTCCCATCTTTTAAAGATACAGGAGCAGACTCGCTAATTGATTGATTTATTAAAGAAAATATATCTTCAAGGGGATCTATCTTAAAAAATAGCTGTCTTAACTTTTCTTCACCATAAGAAGTGTCTTGCTCTTCCTTAAAAAGCCCTGAAAGAGACCTTCTAATTTCAGGCAAAAGACGCAGAGACTCCTTAAGAGCTAGAAGATCCCTTGCATTTGCCGTTTCCATTACTATCCGGCCTAGTAATCTCTCAATATCATATATTTTTTTAAAAAACCCCCTTAAAGCTTCTAAGGTGTCTTCATCTTTAATAAAAATAGAAATTGCATCTAAGCGACTTTCTATTTCTTTTTTTTCTAAAAGTGGATAAAGAAGCCATTTCTTAAGAAGCCTGCCCCCCATTGCAGTAACAGTCTTATCTATAATGGAGATAAGGCTTCCTCTGGTACTTCCATCTAAGGTGTTTGAAATAAGTTCTAAATTTCTCACAGATGATTCATCGATTTTTAAAAAACTTTCAAGCTCATAAGGAAGTATTCTTGAAATATGTTTAATGTTTCCTTGCTGGGTTTCTAAGCTATAAGATAAAAGGGCCCCTGAAGCTTGTATTTTTAATGGATCATCTCCTAGGCCAAAGCCATCTAGAGTTAGCACATCAAAATGCTCTTTCAGAATTTCGCTTGCCCTTTCTTTCTCAAATAACTTTTCTGGTCTCCAGCTAATAAATACATGAGGGATGGCTTGGGAAAGCCTTAAAACTAGATTTGAACCCTTAATATTTTCTGGAAGCAAAAGTTCTCTAGGATGTAATCTAAATATTTCGGCAAGGGCTAAGTCCAGGCTTTTTACTGTGGTTACCTTGAATTCACCAGTGGAAATATCTAAGCAAGAGATTGCATAGCGGTCTGTTTTTTCGTCTTTAACAAGGGAACAAATAAAGTTATTGTCTTTTGAAGATAGCCCACCCTCAAGGGTTAAAAGCCCAGGAGTAACAATTCTAATAACCTTTCTTTTTACTATACCTTTAGCCTTTTTTGGATCTTCGATCTGTTCGCAAATGGCAACTCTTTTTCCCTGTTTTACAAGTTTTGTAATATAAGCATCTGCTGCATGATAAGGAATTCCACACATTGGAATGGGATTTTCTTTATTTTTATCTCTTGAGGTCAAAGTAATTTCAAGAATTTTTGAAGCAACTATTGCATCTTCATAAAACATTTCGTAAAAATCACCCATTCTATAAAAAAGAATACAGTCTGGATAATCTTTTTTTATATCCAGATACTGTTTTAACATTGGGGTAAGATTTTTTTGACTTTCTGTCATGGTTTTGGATAAATTACTTTTTAAAAAATAATTAAACGAGGTTGAAAATTGGGTTCAAAACTAAGCAAAATAAACGGTAACAAAAAGTCCTTACAAGAAGTTATGGACTTTTTCCATCCCGACTTTGTCAAAATTGAAACCACATTAAAAAGACATTTTGCCTCACATATATCTTTTGTCAACCAAGTAAGCAGCCATATCTTATTTGCTGGAGGAAAAAGACTTAGACCCCTTCTTACAGTATGCTCTGCAAGG